>JACPGR010000033.1 GCA_016182415.1 Candidatus Magasanikiibacteriota bacterium | reverse complement strand
TGTTAGGAAAAAAACAAGATAAAAAATCTCGTGGTCGACCGGCGGGGATTTTGGGCGATAAGTCAGTCATCCGAAATTTGCATGTCGCCAATATGGATATCGCAGTACGGGCGGAGCATTTTGGTGCTGAGGAAGATGAATCGATTACCTCAGGCGGGGTAATTTTTATCAATTTAGATCATCCTTTATATCGAACATATCAAGATGCTGATGAGTTGCTTGCGCTTCATGTTACGCGACTGCTTACCAAAGAACTTGCCTTGCGCGTGGGGGATGTGAGTGCGGCGCAGGCTTTTGCTATTCAGTCGGAATTGTTGACTGGAGCCGGGAAACGCAAGAAATAATTTTTTCCTTACCAAATATATTTTTCCTTGCATTTGAAAAAACTCCTTACTTTTGTTATATTAAGGGTATATGAAGTACATTGCCATAATATATTCTGCTTTTTGAAATGAAAATCCGACATAGTCAAAAAGATTTCTATGGGATTGTTCTGATTTATATATCACACCGAATTGATCTTTCACTAATTGTTTCAGTATCGGCACTGACCAAAACTCATCATCATATCCATGATCTGATGGTTTTTGTCAAGTGAGGGTAGTCTTAATCTCATCTTTTTGTTCGGTGCTGAGTTTTGCGTTTGACTGGATAGTGCGTTGTTTATCAGACTATCCGTTTACAAAAGCGTATTGCAGGTGAACACAGTATTCGGGGAATCAAGATATTTCGTCGTATTGGAGAACTCATCATTTTCAAAACAGATCAATCACTGACAACCACATTCCGTGTCGCTGCCAATTTATATAATTTCAAACGATTGGTGTGGCAGGGAATATAGTTGTGTGACTATATAGCTCACACTTTTGTGCGCATTGGTTAATTGTACACTTAAGTCTAATTAATAAAGTTGACTGAGGGATTTCCCCAATGTCTAATAATAGAAAGGAAAAAATATGACAAGACAGCCTGGATTAGAGGGGGGGGGAGAATCAAAAGTATCTCATGAAGGTGAGATAGAACCCACTAGAGAGCTAGTAATAGACTCTATTTTACGCACTGAATATCGCAGTGGTATTCCTCTGCCAATTGATTTTCAGAGATTGGCACAAGCTTTGTATGATTGTGCCTGGGGCGTTGGCGGTGATCAAAAATACCGTAGATCCACCTCTGGTTTTTCACCCAACCCAGATGTAGGCATGTATGTTGATGATTCTTTTATCAATGATATTATTCAAAAAATAAGGGTAAATTTTAGTAGAGAAGAAGAGATTGGTTGGCATGAAAATTTTGATTATGTTAATCATCCATTCGCTAAAACAAGTATCAAAGTTGATTTTGACAGAGAAAATGGAGCACTTATTTTGGGTGTTTTAAAGTCATATACTGGAAAGGCGGATGAGATAGAATTGGCCGAACAATTGGGAGTGGAACGAGCCATCTTTAGAAAAGGTGTGGAGATAAATTTACCGGAAATGGCCGATCAAGATTTATCTCTTCCATTTACGGAAAGACAAACTTTTCGACTGGATTGCGTGGCGCTGGCTCAGGTGATCAACACAGCTCTTAATACGTCCGGTGTAAATGAAGAAAAAATTGAAATTAAACCGGCTGATTTAGTTGATGCCTTTACAAAACCGACTAAAGACAAAATTTATTCGACTAATTCAAAATTTACTGTTAGTTTGGGCGGTGGCTTGTGTTTAACTATCGAAATACGTGGAGGCGTGCGTTTTGTCTGCCCATTGGTGGAAAATACAAATGATATTTATAACTCGGAAAAACTGATCGACACCCGGATAGCGGATGGTACTACAGTAGTTCTTCCTTTTCCAACAAATGTAGATGCTAGTAAGCCGGATTTTGGCGGTAGTGAGCCACCACAACAAGTAAAACAGTACACACTCACCATAGACATTGTTCGAGAAACAAAACCTGGTGGGGTTTCTCCGTTTTTACCTATGCACACAACAGAACAATTAGCAAAAGCGGTAAATGTAATGAAAGGCATTCTGAAACAGTTTCCCAATAATAATGCTGACGCGAAGTAATGCTGAGACATCAAAAAATCATCTGTTCTCGGATGATATACCAAACATGCTTGAAAAAAAATAATAAAAAATCGGATCACGTGATCCGATTTTTGATACTATATTTTTACGCAGTCATCTTTTCCATTTTTTTGGTAACCGTTCGTCGGCATTTGGTGCAGACGAGGAGATTTTCAAGTTTTTGCAGATTTGGTTTTTGGCGGCGTAAGGTTTTAACTTTTGAATGGCTTCTGTTTGCAGTTTTTTTAGAACCTTTCGCGCACATGTCGCATTTTGGCATAGGATTTTGTTTAGACTTGTTTATATATGAAACATATAGTACACTGTATGTATGTTTTTGTCAAGCATTTTTAATAAGGGTTTACAAGGCTCACGAGGCTCCAAGGCACCTACAGGTAACTTGGCCTCGTAAGCCTCGTAAGCCTCGTAAGCCTTATTTTGTTATGGATATTTCTTCTCTGTTTTTTCTCTTCGTCATCATCCCTTCTGCCATAATTCATGAATATTCTCATGGCTGGGTAGCGGATCAACTGGGGGATCCCACGGCTCGGTATGCGGGTAGACTCACGCTAGATCCTCGGGCTCATATGGATTTGTGGGGTACGTTTATTATGCCAGTTGTCTTATTTTTTATGACTGGTGGAAAGTTTTTATTTGCGTACGCAAAACCAGTGCCTTACAATCCCTATAATCTCAAAAATCAAAAATGGGGTCCGGCTATGGTGGCGCTTGCAGGCCCCGCATCAAATTTATTGCTTGCCGCGGTGTTTGGTTTACTTGTCCGATTTATGCCAGTCTCGTCTCAGGTAATGGCAAATATGGTTTCATTATTTTCCGTTGTGGTCTATGCCAATGTACTTCTCGCAATATTCAATCTTGTCCCCATTCCACCACTTGACGGATCGAAAGTATTGTTTGCTATTATGCCTGACTCAATGTGGCAACTAAAACAAGTACTTGAAAAATATGGATTTTTTATCTTGATTGCCTTTATTTTATTTTTCTCACATTTGATTAGTCCGGTGATTGGGTGGGTGTATGGGGTGTTTGTGGGGGCTTAGGTGTGTGTAACTCAAAACTTTAGTTTTGACTACTTTGACTACTTTGACTACTGAGACCAGACTTGCCGTCAAAGCTGAAGCTTTGAGTTACACTGTCAATCGACAGAAGTCAATCGACAGAAGATTGACGAACTAGGATCGCGCATGTTACATTACTCGGGACATTCTGCAAGAATTATGAAACTTAATCATCACTACACTTTAAAGCTCATTTTCGCCACAGCCTCTTTGGTAGCACTCACAGTGTTCGTTGCTCTTCTGTTCGTCCGGAGTAGCGAATTCAAACACCAATGGATGAAGGTCTGTGCTGTGCTGGAAAATGCCTACTGGAATCACGATTATGTTCCTCCCGGAGGTAGTAAGGAATGGGAACTGATAATGGATTGCATCGGGGTTAAGACACCTATTGGGCGACTCAAATCAACCATCGAAGCGCCATGACTCTGACTCAATTTGCGGTAGCGGTGGCAATTCTCGCCTGAACAAATTGTCAGACCATGCATGAATCATCCGTTGAATCAACGGGCGGTTCTCTCATCAACGGGCTACCGGATAAGGATAATGTATTCACGGCCGTCGTGCGGGTTCGGGTTCCCGGAGAAGATAAGAAAGATAAGAAGGAATGCACTGGTACACTAGTAAATCCTAGTACGGTGATTACGGCGACACATTGTGTTTGTTATGACCCTTCGAATGATGACTATTGCGTGGACACCGCACACGTTCTATTCGTTAATGAAGACGGTACTGTGATCAAGACCATTATGGGAGAGGTCAAGGTATCCAAACAAGTAGCTTTGACTTACATAGCTTGCTTGATGCGGGACACTTGACAGAATTCCTAAAATACACTATAGTATCGCCGTCCTTCTAAAAAAGGGCACCACAACGTAGTATCCCGACTTTTTTGGGAGAAGATATCCATCGAGGGATTAACGTTTGGGAGATACTTGATTTTTAAGTATTTTCTAATAATGTTTTCCCTTTAAATCAAGGGATTTTTTATTTAATTTGTTTACTTTGTTCATCGGCCTCGTAAGCCTTGTGAGCATCGTAAGCCTTGTAAGCATCATCAGTTATGCCAACAATGAATCAGATATTGCGCAAAGGACGAACCAGTAAAAAGACCAAGTCTGCGTCTCCTGCGATGCAATTTACCTGGGACAGTCTTCACCGCAAGAAGACTGAGCTTCGACGCGGAGCCCCATTCAAACGTGGAGTATGTACCAAAGTGTACACTGCTACTCCAAAAAAACCTAACTCAGCCTTACGTAAAGTAGCCAAAGTTAGGCTCTCAAACGGTGTTGAGATCATTGCCTATATTCCAGGCGAGGGACACAATTTGCAAGAACACTCTATCGTGCTTATTCGCGGTGGTCGTGTCAAAGATTTACCGGGTGTGCGTTATCACATCGTTCGCGGCGTGTATGACACGCAAGGTGTAAGCGCTCGAAGACGAAGCCGCTCTATCTATGGTGCGAAACGTCCGAAAGCTACTAAATAATTGATTATAATATACAGATATACTAATGTCGCGGATTTACGAATTCGCGAATTCGAATATTTGCAAATCTGCATCATTTGTATATCCGTGTATAAACTTCATTAACTTTACTAAAAAAATAAATTATATGCCTAGAGGAAAACGAGCACCAAAGCGTGTGATTATGCCCGATCCAGTGTACCATTCAGAACTTGTGGCAAAGTTTGTAAATTTTGTCATGTCTGATGGAAAAAAATCAACTGCTCAAAAAATTGTCTATGAAGCACTTGAAGCGCTTTCTAAAAAAAGAAAAACAGATCCACTCAAAACATTTGAAACTGCAATAGAAACAATCCGACCTCAAGTTGAGGTTCGATCACGACGTGTGGGCGGTGCAAACTATCAAGTACCCATGCCCGTGTCCGGCACTCGACAAAATGCACTTGCATTTCGATGGCTCACGACTGCTGCAAAAGCACGAAAGGGGAAAAATATGCAGGAGCGTCTCGCAGAAGAGCTCAATGACGCGCTTGAAGGAAGCGGTGGCGCACTCAAAAAACGAGAAGACGTACACAGAATGGCTGATGCAAATAAAGCGTTTGCTCATTTCGCGCGTTTTAGTCGTTAAGCACTTGTTACACGGATACGCTGATTAACGCTGATGTCGCGGATAACGCGGATATATAAATGTGTATAATCATCTGCGTTATCCGCGACATCAGCGTATCATTCGCGTCATCCGTGTCACATCTTTAATATTATTCTTCTTTTTAATCACGATATTATATGGGTAGAGATTATCCGTTAAGCAAGATACGCAATATCGGTATTATGGCGCACATCGATGCAGGTAAAACAACCTTTACCGAGCGCGTCCTTTTTTATACCGGAAAAAAACATAAGATTGGTGAGGTGCATGAAGGTGCCGCCACTATGGACTGGATGGAACAAGAACAGGAACGTGGTATCACGATTACATCAGCTGCAACTACGTGTTTTTGGAAGGATCATCGCATTAATATTATTGACACGCCGGGTCATGTAGACTTTACGGTGGAAGTCGAGCGCTCACTTCGTGTACTTGATGGTGCGATTGCGGTGTTTGATGGTTCACAAGGTGTCGAGCCACAATCAGAAACCGTATGGAAACAGGCAGATAAATATCGTGTGCCTCGTATTTGTTTTGTCAACAAAATGGATAAGACCGGTGCGGATTTTTATATGAGTCTGAATTCAATTCTTGATCGATTGTCTCCTAATGCATTTGCAATTCAGTTGCCAATTGGTGCAGAATCAGAATTTACTGGTGTTATTGATATCATTTCTCAAAAGGCCTTCAAATTTGAAGGGGATCATGGAATTGCTATTGTAGAAATTCCAGTTCCAGAAGATATGAAAGTAAGAGTTGAGGAATATCGCGGTAAGCTTTTAGAAAAAGTTGCCGAAGCGACTGACGAAATGATGAATATGTATCTTGAAACAGGTACTCTAGGTGAAGAACAAATCAAAGCAGGTATTCGAATTTTGGTTCTTAAAGATGCAATGTATCCAGTTATGTGTGGTACGGCGCTACAAAATATTGGTGTGCAACTTGCGCTTGATAATGTCATTAATTATTTACCTTCGCCACTTGATGTGCCGGTTATTCAGGCTCATGATCCAGACGATTTAGAAAAGGTCATTGAGGTTAGAGCTGATGATAATGAACCTTTTACCGCGCTTGCATTTAAAATTGCAACTGATCCTTTTGTAGGTAAGCTTGCATTTTTTCGTGTATATTCAGGTATTGTCAAAGCCGGATCATATATAGTAAATACCAATTCAGGAGAACGTGAACGTATCGGTCGTATCGTGCGAATGCATGCAAACAGTCGGGAAGAAGTAGAAGAAGTATATGCGGGAGAAATCGCGGCAGCTATTGGTTTGAAAGCTACGACAACCGGAAATACATTATGTGCAGAAAATAGACCAGTACTTCTTGAACAAATTGTGTTTCCTGAACCGGTTATTTCTGTTGCAATTGAACCGGCTACAAAAGCTGACGCAGAAAAGATGAGTTTGGCTCTTCAAAAACTTGCAGAAGAAGATCCAACGTTTAAAGTACATACAGATGAAGAGACACTCCAAACCATTATTTCAGGTATGGGTGAACTGCATCTCGACATTATTGTGGATCGTATGCGTCGAGAATTTGGCGTAACCGCGCAAGTCGGTGCGCCTCAGGTTGCATACAAAGAGACGATAAAACAATCAGCCGAAGCTGAAGGAAAATACATCAAACAGTCTGGCGGTCGCGGGCAATATGGCCATTGTTGGCTCAAAGTCGAACCGCTACCACAAGGTACGGGGTTTGAATTTGTGGATGAAATCAAAGGCGGTACGATTCCAAAAGAATATATTCCCGCTATTCAAAAAGGTGTTCGTGAAACAGTGAATAAAGGTGTGGTTGCAGGATACCCCATTCTTGATGTCAAAGTTACGGTCTTTGATGGAAGTTATCATGAAGTAGACTCGTCTGAAATTGCGTTCAAACTCGCAGGAAGCATCGCATTTACCGCAGCTGCAAAAAAAGCACATGCGGTTGTCCTTGAACCGATTATGAAAGTGGAAGTGGTAACTCCAGAGAGTTTTATGGGAGATGTCATTGGAGATTTATCTGCAAAACGTGGACAAATTGAAGACATGACGGATCGTGGAACTTCAAAAGTTGTACGCGCGTCAGTGCCACTCTCAAGTATGTTTGGCTATGCAACTTCTCTACGCTCGATGACTCAAGGACGCGCAACCTATGCAATGGAATTTGCAAAATATGCAGAGTGTCCGAAAAATATTGAAGCGGAGATTGTGGCGGGTAAAAAATAGCATCGATTACACAGATTAAACATTGATTTCGCGGATTTTGTTGGATTACACTGATTTGAAACCTCGACTAAGTCGGGGTTTTTGTTTGCTTGAAAAAAAAATGATTCACTGGTAGTATAGTGTAGTGACTTAGAGTAAGAAGTTAGAAAGTTTGTAAAGTCGATATACGTATTTATTCAGTGTAATCCACTATAATCTGTGAAATCAATGCTATGAAATTTAATATAGTAACCATTTTTCCAGATATGATTCTTAACTATTCAAACGAGTCGATTCTTGGTCGCGGACAAAAAGCCGGAGTTATTAAAATCAATGCAATCAATTTGCGTGATTTTACTGATAATAAAAGAAAAACAGTTGATGATACTCCGTATGGTGGGGGAGCCGGGATGGTAATGAAGCCAGAGCCATTTTACAAAGCACTCAAAAGTATCGACGCAATTCCGTTTGCAAAAGTTGATGGACTTACAAAAGTGAAAAAGATTTTTAATGGAGGTTTGAAACAAAAGAAACGAACTATTTTATTATCTCCGCGAGGAAGACAATTTGATCAACGCGTAGCAGAAGAGTGGAGTAAATTGAATGAAATTACCTTTGTTTGTGGAAGGTATGAGGGGATTGATCAGCGTGTTGTTGAACATATGGTTGATGAAGAAATTTCTATTGGTCCTTATGTTTTGGCAGGAGGTGAATTAGGTGCTTTAGTTATGATTGAGGCAGTGTCGAGATTGGTTCCGGGAGTGTTAGGGAATGAAGAGTCGCTCAAAGAGGAAACGCATACACTCGAAGGTGTAGAGTACCCGCAGTATACCAAACCTTTTGATTTTAGGGGATGGACTGTGCCTGATGTACTGGTCTCTGGAGATCATAAAAAAATCGATGAGTGGAGAAAAAAACAATCTAAATAATTTTTTCTATGAAGGAAAATTTAATCCCAAAACATGGTGGATATCAAAATTTAAAATCATTTCAAAACGCAACGATTGTCTATGATTGCACAGTAGTTTTTTGTGAGAAATATATTGATCGGTTTTCTAGAACACGAGATCAAATGGTCCAGGCTGCTCGAAGTGGTAGGCAAAACATTGCCGAAGGTAGTATGGCATCAGGGACTTCGAAAAAGACCGAAATAAAACTAGTTGGTGTTGCGCGTGCGAGTCTTGAAGAATTATTGTTGGATTATCAGGATTTTCTTAGACAAAAAGAATTGAAACTTTGGAGCAAGGATGATGTGCACGCTGGAGACGTTCGGGCGCTGGCTTATATGTCCAATAGGTCCTATAGGACTTATAGGTCATATATGACAATTGCTGAAAGTGCTGCAAATGCGATGATTTGTCTGATACATCAAACAAATTATCTTCTCGATCGGCAACTTAAATCTTTAGAACAGGCTTTTTTGGACGAGGGTGGTTTTACAGAGCGACTGTATAAGGTGCGTCGAGATAGACGTGGATTCTAGGCATGCCTGTACCCTACAGATCACAGACGAATATATATATATGTTACTTATCCCCAACCCAGTGTATAATTTAGCTCTTGACACTCGCTAGTAAATGCGTTATTATGTGCAGGCACTCAATTACAACCTAATCTTTCTCAAGTCTTCATAGCCAAAACTCGAAGATACTAAGAAAAGAGTAACTCAACCGCTTCTCGAACAGAATAGTTCTAGTAGCGATCAGGTTCCTCTTTTTTCTTTTAGAAAAAAGAAGAGAGTTCATTACAATTCAACAACCATAAATGGTGAAAAAAAGATCATGGTCTTAATTCGTGAAAATTCTCAGCCCGAGGCTGGTCCGCCTTTGGCGGAGTGTTAAGATTCGTGATCAGGTTCACAATATAAATGTGACAAAAATCAAATCTATTTCTAGAGTCAAGAAAAAAATTATATTTCTATCGTAAGATTAAGATAGAAATTCTCAAACTTTTTTGAGAGTTTGATCCTGGCTCAGGATGAACGCTGGCGGCGTGTCTAAGGCATGCAAGTCGTGGGACAGGTTTTTTAATAGTAATATTTTGAAACACTGACCGGCAAACGGGAGAGTAACACATTAGTAACTTACCTTTAAGACGGGGATAGCCCACCGAAAGGTGGATTAATACCCGATAGACATGGGGGGACATGAAGTCATTCCTATGTAAATTCCGCCAACCGGCGGAGCTTAAAGAGAGGCTTATGTCTGATTAGCTAGTTGGTGGGGTAATGGCCTACCAAGGCGATGATCAGTACCGGGCGTGAGAGCGTGACCCGGCTCACTGGGACTGAGATACTGCCCAGACTCCTACGGGAGGCTGCAGTCAAGAATATTCCACAATGCACGAAAGTGTGATGGAGCGACGCCGCGTGTAGGAAGACGCCCCTCGGGGTGTAAACTACTTTTATGTGGGAAGAATTCGTGACGGTACCACATGAATAAGAGGTTGCTAACTCTGTGCCAGCAGCAGCGGTAATACAGAGACCTCTAGCGTTATCCGGATTTATTGGGCGTAAAGCGTCCGCAGGTTGCTATGTAAGTTGGTGGTCAAATCTTTGGGCTTAACTCAAAGACTGCTACCAAAACTACATAGCTTGAGGCTGGGAGAGGCACATGGAACTGTTGGTGTAGTAGTAAAATGCGTTGATATCAACAGGAACACCAAAGGCGAAGGCAATGTGCTAGAACAGCTCTGACACTCATGGACTAAAGCGTGGGTAGCGAATGGGATTAGATACCCCAGTAGTCCACGCCCTAAACAATGCATACTAGGTATTGGAAGTATCGACCCTTTCAGTGCCGTTCAAAAAAGCTAACGCGTTAAGTATGCCGCCTGGGTAGTACGGCCGCAAGGTTAAAACTCAAAGGAATAGACGGGGACCCGCACAAGTAGAGGATCATGCGGTTTAATTCGATGGTACGCGGCGAACCTCACCAAGACTTGACATGTAACTGCAATCCCGAAGAAATTCGGGACTCTTTCGAAGGTGTTACACAGGTGCTGCATGGTTGCCGTCAGCTCGTGCCGTGAGGTGTACCCTTAAGTGGGGTAACGAGCGCAACCCTCGTTGTGTGTTAAATGTACACGCAATACTGCCTACGCAAGTAGGAGGAAGGTGGGGACGACGTCAAATCAGCATGGCTCTTACGTCTTGGGCTACACGCATGATACAATGGCCAGTACAAAGGGTTGCCAAACCGCGAGGTGGAGCTAATCCCAAAAAGCTGGTCTCAGTTCAGATTGCAGGCTGCAACTCGTCTGCATGAAGTTGGATTTACTAGTAAACGCGCATCAGAACGGCGCGTTGAATACGTTCTCGGGTCTTGTACTCACCGCCCGTCAAACCACGAAAGTTGGCAATATCCGAAGGCTCCCGCCTAAGATTTGATATACTTATATGCAGTATACATTGTGTTTCAATGTGGATTGTGTATTAACTGTATGTCGAAAGTTGGGCGGGGGACTAAGGTAGGGTCAATGATCAGGGTTAAGTCGTAACAAGGCATCCGTAGCGGAAGCTGTGGATGGATCACCTCCTTTCTGGAGTGTATCCCGATGTAAATCGGGATCTAAGTCAAGATGATACTCGCAAGAGTTAGTCTTAAAACTTTAGGATTTAGACGAGGTTTTTGTCACATTTATTTGGTGAACTCAAAAAAATAAAAACTCCTTATTAAAGGGAGTTTTTTTGTTTTTAAAATGATTCATATTTTTATGTAACATGTTATACTAACTTGCTTTAATAATTCCTAAATAGTATACTATACGGATAATTCTAACCCATATCCGTATACAACGAAACATCGCAATAACACCACAAGAGATACACGAGATTAAAACAAGAAAACAAACAGAACAAACGCAAAAATATATAAACGTCTCTTAGCCTTGGAAATGAGAGCCTACGGAGTCTCCTGTAAAGAAATAGCCTCAATCATATCGGCGTATGCATCGATACCATATCAGACTGGACGAATATATTTCTTTCAGGTGGTGTAGTAGCCTTGTGTACACGTAAGTATGCGGGGAGAAGGCCATCCATGCTTGAACCATATACCAATGCAATGAAAGAAAAAGTAAACAGCGAATCAATCACCAGTATTATGCAGATGAAAACATGGCTCACACAAGAATATGCGATAGAAGTTGAACCAAGTTGGTTGTTCCGTTTTTGTAAAAAAAACTCTGTTTTTCCTATAAAAAAACTAGAATAATCCCCGGCAAACACCAGTCTAAAGAGGTACAACAAGAATTTGTAAACAGGTTACTTGCCACGGTTAGAGAAGCACAAGATTCACACGGAGAAAAAGTGGTACTAAGTTTTGATCCTATGCATCAAATACATAATAATGAGAATGGCTATCTGTGGCAGATACGAGGGAAAGAAGGAACGAAAAAAGTATTATCCAACACCGGCAGAAGAAGACTCACCATCCTTGGGGCACTTGATATGGTAACCTTACACATCGTACCTTTTATCACTGAAGAAAATTGCAATAAAGAAACAATACAAGTATTTTTAGACCAGGTAAAGAATAGATACCCCCAAGGCAGCAGAAGTCACCATTTTTCTCGACAATGCACGGTATCAAAGAAATTATGAAGTGCAAGCCTATGCCCAAAATTAGGTATTAGACTTGAATATATGCCCCCATACTCACCCAATCTCTGTCTGATAGAGAGATTATGGAAATTTTTTAAGAAAAAAGTTATCAATAACAACTATTACGACACCTTTGATAAATTCTATATTTGTGTATGCACATTTTTTCAAGACTGGGATTCCTACAAAAATGAACTCCAATCGCTCCTTACTTTAAAATTTGGGCACTGGTAAGTGATTCAGTTGCACCAACCAATATTTTTACGAATATATTTAATCCAATTATACATCTTAGGTAATTCGACTTTTGCCAGTTGTAGAGGTGATTTACCGTTTCTATCTTTAAATTTGCTTGATCTGATTTCATGAAATCGATATTCCAACAAGGACGTTATTGTACGGACTCATTTCCGGGTGATCATAGTGCGTCAATAACAGATCAAAGTTACGCTTAAGCACACCAATAACTTTTTTAACTTTTGCATTTTCTTGATGTGTTTGGGCGTACCTTTTCAATTGTAACAAGGCTTGTTGCGCATGTTGTTTAGTAGGGGCAAAGATAACTTTTTCGGTCATTAATTTTAATTCCATGTCAATCTGTTTGGGACGGACAAAAGGTACTATTTGACCGACGCGAGAATATTTATGAAACGCACATAACTGAACAGGAACACGAGGATATTTTTCTTTGAATAATTTGATTTAGCTAAAATATTGGGTTCATACGCACTTATCTTTTGTGACAATTCTAAGTACGTATCATAGGTTTCATCATGAGCCACATGGTATCCGACAATATCCAATGTCCGCACATCAAAACAAATACGCAATACCTTGTTTTCACCTTTGAATTTAAACCATGTTCCATCCCAGGCATAATAACCTGATCGATATGGTTTTAAAACGTTGGTGACTGCATAAAATGATGGCAGTTTGTCCATGAGCGACTCAATGTGTTTCAACAGAATATTTTTTGGTAACACATCCGTTTCATACAATGATTGAACAATATCCCGAGTATTTTCAAGAGACATGGAACGAATGTACGTGTAGGTTGCCCATTCAATCATTTCTACCGTAAACATACCGAACAAGATTGCATTGTGCCAAATATGACGGCATGCCTTACAGCAATATCGTTGAATCTTTTT
>JACPGR010000031.1 GCA_016182415.1 Candidatus Magasanikiibacteriota bacterium | reverse complement strand
TGTATAATCTTTTCCAAGATGAACATAGATATAATACCACCCAAAATACCCAAAGAAGTTGTCATGTCAAAACCACCCTCAACCAGTTCCGGGAACAGGTGGAAAAAAATATCACCAAGTAATGCCCCTGCTGCAAAAGCCACTAAAAAATAAACGAGTGATTTTATTACATTGATATTGAATGAAAGTATCGTGACACCAATGAGTGAGACAAGCCCGATGCTCAGTGCGGCAAGCAGTGAATAAAGTAATGTTATTTCCATACTATATATTAAGATTAAGATAGCCCTAATTTAGGGGTTGTGAACATTTGTAACAAATACCGGTTATAGATATAGAGTGATGGATTTCTTTAAAACCGGGCACTGATGTGTCAGTATAGGTGCAATCAATACACTCGTTTTTGTGACATTGTGTGCACACTGCATGATGGTGATGTGTGTCCGGTTCGTGTACCTCATAGTATTGTTGACCTTCAAGCGTCATTACCGGGTGGATAATGTCGAGTTTTTGAAAGAGTTCGATGGTGCGGTATAGAGATACTTTGTCGAGGTCAGAATCATTTTGCAACAAATCGTTGGCACAAAAAATACCTTTGTTTTTGTTCAAGTAGTTTATCAGTGCGACGCGATTGTTGGTCGATTTATACCCTGCTTCTTTGAGGAAGTTGGTGATATTATCTGGTTTCATTTGAATATGTTGATATATGATAGTAAATGATACACAGTTTCATTTGTATTGTCAAGAGTAGTTTTCTTCAAAACAGAGCACCAGCAAAACCCCGTTAGGAGTGCTATATGTTAGGCAGGCACTTCAGTGCCTGTAAAAAAATCTCCACATCTATATAATCCCGTAGGGATGATATATGTGTCACATTATGTCGTCCCTAACGGGACTCATATAAAAATGAAATCATGTACAGGCACTAAAGTGCTTGCCTAACATATATAGTCCCTACGGGACATTTCATTTTGTGATCAGATTAGAAGACTTAGATGGTAAAAAATATGTTTCAGCAACTTATACATTCAAAAAGTAAATCATTCTTTTCTTTTTGCCTTTGCTTTCTACTCGGTGTATCAATTATTTCCATATATAACGGAAATATAGAGACACTCTATGTAGTGGTAAGTTCAATTGTTCTTAGCGTATTTGTCGGAGTATATTGGCGTGCCAAAACAGCACGTTTTTTGTTGCTCTCCATATTATTTTTTGCACTAGGTTTTTTGCGTTTTCAACTGACTATTCCACATGATACTGTAGACAACATTATTCATTATGCGGGAGAAAAGAAAACAATTGTGGGTTTTGTCAGTGCTGAGCCTGACGTGCGGATGGATGGAGTACGGTATATAGTTCAGAGTTCGGAGTTGTTAGTTCAAAGAGACGAACCTAAAGTTCTTGAAGGTAAATTATATTTTAAATCATCATTGTATCCTCGGTATGAGTATGGGGATAAACTTGAACTCAAATGCGATTTGCAAAGACCTGAGCTAGTGGAGGGCGTAAAGGGCACGCCCCAAAGGGATTTCGCGTATGATAAGTATTTGGCTCGGTATGGTGTGTATGTCTTGTGTCAGGACGCGCGTGTGACCAAAATTGGGGTGGGGGAGGGGAATAGGGTATTGAGTGGTATATTTGCCTTAAAGAACGTTGTAGCTGATCGAATTAGCACTATGTGGCATGAGCCGTATGCGAGTTTTATGGCTGGGCTTCTTTATGGATATCGCGGAGGTTTGGGAGAACTCAATGAATTATTTAGTAGAACAGGTGTGACACATATTGTCGCAATTTCAGGATATAATATTACACTCATCGCAACAATACTAATAAATTTTTGTATCTATCTTTATATTCCACGCAAGAAAGCATTTTGGGTCATCACGATTGGTATTGTGGTTTTTGTGATTTTTGCCGGAGCAAGTGCATCGGTGGTGCGGGCCGGGGTGATGGGAATTATCGTGTTATTATCAAAACAAATTGGTCGGGCATCTCGGGTGGGAAATGTCATGATTTTGACCGCAGTCGTGATGACACTCCAAAATCCCTATATCCTGATGTGGGATGCTGGGTTTCAATTATCTTTTCTCGCAACACTCGGGCTCGTGTATCTCAATCCGATTATTCGAAAACCATTTCAAAAATATCCGGAAATTTTGGGAATCAAAGAAACACTGATTACTACTATTGCCGCAATTATGGCAACACTGCCATTGATCTTATTTCAATTTGGACGACTCTCTATCGTTGCACCTGCTGTCAATATTATGATCTTATGGATTTTGCCGATGATTATGGCGTTTGGATTTTTTGCGGTTGTGATAAGTTTTATATTCAAACCACTTGCCATGATTATTGCGTGGCTGGGGTGGGTGGGGATGGAGTATATTGTCGTGATTGTGAAGTGGTTTGCAAATTTAAAATTTTCCGCGGTCGATATGCAGGTGCCGGTGTGGGGGATGGTGGGGATGTATATTGGGCTAATCGGTTGGATAATATTGAAAGGAAAAGCTAAAAATGGTAAGATGGGCTAACTGGATATTTATACAAATAATCAAAATTAATTATTTTATCATATGGAATCTGGAAGATACAGGAGGCAAGATGCCCAGGTTGAAAAGGTAAGAAGTGAGTTTGACGATAATACAGTAATTGACAATATAAATAGTGGCGATAAAAAGTCAGAAGAAATGTTATACAGAAAATATAAGGAATATGTTTTTGATTTAGCGTTGAAAATGACACATTGTAATAACCCCTTGGCTGAGGATGTAGCCCAAGAAGTGTGGGTTAAGGTTTTTAAAAATTTATCAAAGTTTGAAAAAGAATCCTCTTTCTCAACTTGGCTGTATCGGGTTACAAAAAATGTTTTTATTGATTATACAAGAAAAAATGAAACTAAATTATCTAAAATGAGTACCGCTGAAGATGGTATTATTACTGCTATAGAAGCAGACAAACAGCATGATCCTGAAAATGTATTATTGGCTACAGAACGTCAGGAATGGATGAAAGAAGCTTTGAATAGTTTGTCTCCGGCACATAAAGAGATTTTATCGTTAAGAGAATTAGAGGGTTTATCTTACGAAGAAATTGGAAGAAAGCTACAAATAGCACAAGGGACTGTAATGAGTAGACTATATCATGCTAGAAAAAATTTTCAAACAGTATATAATAAATTGAAAAATAAATAATGAAACACCCAATCTGGGTGTTTCATAAAAATTGTGTCGAACCCCGGGGAGGCGACTCGTCTTGGCTGTGCGTGACAGCCTCGGCGGGTCGGGTCTGGCGGGAGGCTAGCCGGCGAGGAATTCGACTGGCGCGTCGGTTTTGGCCGACGCATCTTCGATGACCTCACGGGTTGCTCTCTCCACCTCTGTCTCCTCTCGTGGGGAATCGACGACCAATGCAGTCGTCTTGTCCCCACGTCGTTTGTAAAAAGTCAATGGGTGAAGTGTGATTTTTGTGGTATACTGTAAGAAAATTATTTATACACTCGCTGAAACACCCCCCTGCTTCGTAACCGCAACTCACCCCTCGCCCCTCTCTTTCTGAAGAGAGGGGAAACACACGATATTGTGTCTCCTTTCTCTTCGTTAAGAGAAAGGCGGGGATAGAGTTGCCTCACCGGAAGGCGAGGGATGAGTTGTGGTCACTATATGAAAAAACTCCAACTCTCCATCTTACTAATATTGATTCTCATTTTAGGACTCCGTTTTTTTGTACAAAAAGAAACTATAAAACAAGATGAACAAATCGCCGGAGAAAAAGTAGTAGATACCGGAAAAGTAACAATGACCTTTCTCGATATCGGACAAGGCGACGCGACCTTTATTGAATTTCCCGATGGGCAACAGATGCTGGTCGACTGTGCGATAGATGGTAGAATTCTTGAAGCACTTGGGAGAGTCATGCCCTATTATGATCGTGATATTGACTATCTACTTATCACACACCAAGATCTCGATCATTTTGGTGGATGTGAGGAAGTACTGAGTAGATTTGAGGTAAAACATATCGTCTACAGCGGTTCGCAAGACAAGAGTAACGAAATGTGGCAGTCTTTTTGGGAGGCAAAGAATCGTGAGGGTGCGAAGTATGAGGAAATTCAAGCGGAAGATGTCTGGACTATCGCGTCGACGAGTATACATTTTTTCTATCCGGATCACGCCATAGTCGAGAGTAATAAAATTCCCGGGTTTGAAGATGAAGTCAATGCAAATAATATGTCGCTTGTATTTCGATTGGATTATGGAGAAAATTCAGTACTCATGATGGCTGATGCGGAAAAAGAACTTGAAATATATTTGCTTGAGACATACGGCGATCAGCTGGATGTGGATATCCTCAAGCTCGGGCATCATGGCAGTGACAGTTCTTCGATTCAAGAATTTATTGATATGGTAAGTCCTGAGCAGGCAATTGCATCATCCGGAATTGGAAATAAATATGGACATCCATCTCGCCGTGTTATAAAACGTGTAGAGCGCGCCTCAAGCACGATGTGGCGAACGGATTTGCAGGGGGATATTTTACTTGAAATGGATAATGAGGGGTATGAGATTGGAATGAAAGATTAAGATTAAGAATTGAGATAAGTTGAGATAAGTTGAGATAAGTTGAGATAAGTTGAGATAGGTTGAGATATATAATTGAAGTTAATAGTAGGAAAATATCTCAACATATCTCCACGTATCTCCACGTATCTCCACGTATCTCTATTTTATTTATTGTAGAAATATGCTATACTAAACCGCATATGAGTTTATTTAGCAAAACAGAATCATATCTCGGAATTGATATTGGATCTCACGGTATCAAGCTTGTTGAGTTACGCAAAAATAAACATAGACCACAGCTGTGGACATACGGAATTCTCGACAAAGATCTCGATATTCATTTGCATTCACAAAGTCAAAAAAGTATTGATGATTTGCGCGCTGAGCAAGATCTGACCTATGTGAATACTAAACAAGAAACAAGTAAAAAAGTGCCGACAACTATTCAAGAATATATCCTCAAGGACGCGCGCATTGATGCATACGCAAAACTGTTGAAGATGCTTATTACAGAAGCA
>JACPGR010000030.1 GCA_016182415.1 Candidatus Magasanikiibacteriota bacterium | reverse complement strand
TGCCATACAGAGAAAGCGTACATTATATACGGTTTCTCTGCAAGTGTGATAAATTGTGAAAGTACGATGGTTATGGTATTATTTTATGTATATTTGATTAAATCACGCAGGTTCTAAGTTCATATTCTAAAAATTAAACTCAGCATATTTCCCTATACACAATACAGCTAATTATTTGACATATATTACGAAATTACAGATTGAGATACTTCCTCAAATACTTCCCTGTAAAACTCGTCGTAGATTTGAGCGCGACTTCTTCGGGTGTTCCCCATGCAACGAGCTCACCACCCTTATCCCCTCCTTCAGGACCTAAATCAATAATCCAATCCGCGCACTTGATGACATCAAGATTGTGTTCAATCACCATAATGGTATTTCCTTTTGAAACCAAATCCTGAAGCACGCCAATCAATTTTTTTACATCATCATAATGCAAACCTGTCGTCGGTTCGTCAAGCAAATATAAGGTTTTAGTCGTGTTTTTTTTGGCGAGCTCTTTACTCAGTTTGATTCGTTGCGCTTCTCCGCCGGACAAGGTCTTTGCGGATTGTCCAAGCGTCAGATAATCCAAGCCGACACTATTGAGCATTTTCAACTTATCATTAATAAGTGGAATATCCTTGAAAAAATCTTCAGCTTCTTCTATCGTCATCGCAAGAACTTGGGCAATATTTTTTCCATCATAATACACCTGCAAGGTCTCATTGTTGAATCGATTTCCTTTACACACATCACACAAAATTTCTACACTTGGCAAAAAGTGCATTTCTATTTCAAGTACACCACGTCCTTCACAATTTTCACATCGACCCCCTTGCCCTGAGCCTGCCGAACGGGCCGATACATTAAAACTAAAACGTCCTGTTTTATACCCACGAATACGCGCCTCCGGTGTTAACGCAAATAACTCACGAATATGACCCCATGTTTGGGTATAGGTTGCAGGATTGGATCGAGGTGTCCGGCCAATTGCGCTTTGGTCTATTTTGATAATTTTATCGATGTACTCGGTATTAAGAATCTCTGTATGAGATCCGACTTTCTTTTTGACGTGATTCAAACGATTGGCGACTTCACGGTATAAAATTTTATGCATCAACGTTGATTTCCCTGATCCGGACACTCCAGTCAAACATACAAATCGACGAAGCGGAATTTCGACCGTAATATTTTTCAAATTATTTTCACACGCACCTTTTATTTTTATTTTGGGAGTTGCTCTATCTACCATACGTCGTGTTTTTGGAATCGGGACCTGTTCTTCTTTTCGCACATATTTTCCGGTGAGAGATTTTGCAGGATTTCCATAGGTCTTGCATCCAAAATCTTTCCGTTCATACGGATCAAAGTTTTTTTTTCGTGTGACTTCTCTACCGATCAAATTTTCAAGTGTACCTGAATAAACCACATCACCTCCATGAATTCCCGCGCCCGGTCCAATGTCAACCACCCAGTCGCTTGCCCGTATTGTATCTTCATCATGCTCAACCACAATAATCGTATTACCCTTATCACAGAGTTCACGTAAGGTCGAAACTAATCTATCATTATCCTTTTGATGCAATCCGATTGTAGGTTCATCGAGGACATACAAAGCACCAACCAACTGTTGACCAACTTGCGATGCGAGTCTAATACGCTGGGCTTCTCCTCCGGATAATGTACCCGCTCGTCTATTTAATGTAATATAGTGCAATCCGACATCAAACAAAAAAGAAAGACGATTATTTATTTCATGTAAGGCGGCATTTGCAATCTCAAGTTTTTTTGGTGGAAACACATCAAATAGTCCGATAAAAAAATCTATCGCATATCCAATCGTCAGCGAGGTAAGTTCCCAAATATTTTTGTTATCAATTTTGACACTGAGCGCGTTTTCATTCAAACGTTTACCCTCACATTTTGGACAGGCTTCTTCACTTCCGCCAGAGGCAGATCCGCCTATGGCGGAAAAAAGTTCCTTAGTTCCAAGACCGGTGCAAAAACTACAATATCCATATGGGCTATTAAAACTAAATAAGCGTGGTTCAATTTCTGGAAAACTGTATCCATCGTTTGGACATGCGTATTCGGTGCTAAAAATTTGTTCTGCGGCATCGGGATAGATGACGGTACATAATCCATTTGACAAATCCACTGCTGTTTCGACTGCTGTGGCAAGACGTTCGAAAAAAGCCTTTTCTCCGGCAAATTCTTTTTCCGTTCCTGGTATTTTATCCACAACTACTTCAATCGTATGCGTATTATTTTTTGATAAAATAATTCGTTCTTTAAGCGAGTGCATTTTCCCATTCACACGCACTTCCAAAAATCCAGAGTTATATGTATCATAAAGCATTTGATAATATTCTCCTTTTCTTCCACGAACAACGGGGGCAAGAATAATTATCTCTTTTCCATTTTTTTTTCGTACATTCGTAGTATTCGTAATTCGAATGTTTTCTAATATGCGCTGATTTATTTCATCTGTCGTCATCTTTTCTATTTTAGTTCCACAGGCAGGACAATACGGCTCGCCTACACGTGCAAATAAAACACGCAAATAATCATAAATTTCGGTAATCGTCGCCACTGTCGAACGCGGATTTGCACTATGCGCTTTTTGATCTATTGAAATTGCGGGACTCAAGCCTTCAATTTCATCCACATCTGGCTTACTCATTCCACCTAAAAATTGCCGCGCATAGGCCGACAAACTTTCGATATATCTACGCTGCCCTTCCGCAAAAATGGTATCAAAAGCCAGACTCGATTTTCCCGAACCTGAAAGTCCGGTGAATACAATCATTTTATTTCGAGGAAGTTCGAGACTGATATTTTTCAAATTGTGTTCACGAGCTCCCCGTATTACTATTTTATCCTGCATATATTTAGTCGGATGTTTACCGCGTGATGAGCGTAGCGAATTTTACGCGGTGTTCACGAGCTCTTTTGATAATTATCTTTTCTTGCATATAAATTACGCTTACAAGGCTTACGACGCTCACGAGGCTTACAAGGCCACTAACCTTCATTATTTACAATTTCCTTGTCTTTTCTCCATAATACCACAACACGCCCAAAAAGTGGGCGTAATATACGTGATTGAGTGATTGAGTGATTGAGTGATTGACTGATACATTGTACAAAGCCATCTGCAATACGTCAATAGTGTACTAAACTTGTATTATTCCCGTTATTAATATATGATACACAATATGCTAATTCTGGTTCTTCGTAAATTATTGTGGGTACCTAATTCCAATCCCGTAAGGGATGGAATATATTAGGCAGGCACTTAAGTGCCTGTATTGCGTATATTAAATGAATGAGTACCGTTACACTCATGATTGTACCATATCTTACCAGGCACTCACGTGCCTGGCTAACATATATCGCCCTTACAGGGCTTTGTATACAAATTTGGTGGTTCACCATAGTAAGCTGTTAGAGCTTTACCCACAATAATTTACGAAGAACCCTAATTCTTAGAGGTTTGTATATGAACAATTTAAAGCTTTTTTTCATATCACTTGCGAGTATCATACTACTCGGAGCCGGGTGTAGTGGAACAGACGAAATGAAGGATACTTCAGATAAAACTGTGGCATCAAAAAATTTGGAAACGCAAACAAAGGAAACCATCCCAGAGAATCCTCAAAAAACAGATGAATTAGTTCTAATAGCTACAGCGGTCGGAAACAATGCGGTAGATTTTGAATGGAAAGTCGCAGACAGAATTGCAGAGTCTAGCGAGGGCTGGCGTATTTTATACGGCACAGAACCAAATCCGACATACCCAAGTACCTGGTGGTTTGAACGCAGTAAACCACATCGAAAAAAACTCTGGTCAGGTTTACCTGCAGGTCATGCATATTTTCGATTGTGTAAAGTGGTTGGTGAAGCGTGTATGAGTTATAGTAATAATGTCGAAGTGGATATTCCAGGTGAAGGATTGACAACAACGACCACTCAAAATCTGAATAACACGAGTGTCGAAACGGATAATTGAGATACAAGAAGAGATATCCAATTAACACACAAAAAACACCCATCCGGGTGTTTTTTGCATTCACTCCACACGATTACGATCAAACAGGCTTATGTAAAATGGCCTGCTAGTCGTAGCGAAGCGAAGACTAGTGTCAGGAGGGAGAGTCGAACTCCCGACCTTAGGGTTATGAATCCTACGCTCTTACCAACTGAGCTACCCTGACTTTTGAAAATTCGAAAACCGAAACTCAAAATCCGAAAACACCCCAAATATTACACCTCTTTTTCGAATTTCGATATTCAGATTTCGGATTTTTCCAGTAGCCCGTAGGGGAATCGAACCCCTGTTACTAGGATGAGAACCTAGCGTCCTAGCCACTAGACGAACAGGCCATAAAGGCGGTCATAAATATATAATAAAATGATGATTTTGTCAATCCAACTGTATTTGTTTTATATTATCTCAACATTATATCTATTGTATTACACACCACCCTCAATCACCAATCTTGAATCTTGAATCTTAATTCTTGACCCAATTACCTATCCGCCTCCACATGATAATACTGCATAATAAATTTTGCGATTTCGGCAAATGTCGGAGCGGCAGTAGTGGAAGCGTATGCTCGGCGGGGTTTTTCAAACTTTACAATCATGACAAATTTTGGATCATCGACCGGACCAAAACCAACGAAGGAATGATTAAAATCATTGGTATAGCCACCCGGTCCGGCAATTTGGGCAGTTCCGGTCTTTCCCGCAATATAATAGCCCGGTACTTTTGCAAGGCTTCCTTCTGCGTTGTCAATAACACGAACAAGCATTCCGGAAACCAATTGACTCGTACGTTTTTCAAGCACTTTGCGAATTTCCTTTGGTTTGGTTTCTTCTACTTTCCCATTTGGATAGGTTACTTTTTTAACAATATATGGCTCCATTAAAGATCCACCGTTTGCAATTACCGCAAAGGCACTTACCATTTGCAGAGGCGTAACAGTAAGACCCTGTCCGAATGACGCAGTGGCAGTATAACAATCGACAGAATTTTTTTTATTTTCATACAAAGATTGGATAGTGCCGGAACTTTCACTATCAAGTTCGATTCCTGTTTTTACACCAAAGCCAAATCGTTCTACATACTCGCGAAACGATGACTTTCCCAAGGTCTTGACCACATATACCATGCCGGTGTTGATCGAATGTTCCAATACGCCGGTCATCGTTTGCAACCCATACGTTTTGAAATCTGCATTTTGAATTGGCTTAGTACATCCACCATCAGTACTTCCATTATCCACAAACGTAGATTCAGGATTTAAAACATCTTCGTTAATCGCCGCAGACATGGCAACCGGTTTAAAAACTGATCCGGGTTCGTAAGGAGTAAAAATAGTCGTATTATTGTAGGCATTTGCTGATTCGACGGTTCCATAATTATTTGGATCAAAATCAGGCAATGAACACATCGCATGTATCGCCCCAGTTTTTGGATCCATGATGATAAGCGAGGCGGTCTGCGCACCATATTCTTCCTGACGCGTGCGCAACATTTCACACGACTTATATTGCAATACCCGATCTATCGTGAGTGTCAAATCCACCCCATCTTGCGCCGGTTCAAACAAACGTCCGGCAAGCGGAATCCACGATCCCTTTGCACTGCGCACACCTTCGAGAAACCCGCCACTTCCTGCAAGTTCTTTATTCCAATAGCCTTCAAGCCCATAGCGCCCCACATCATTTCCTGCATCATCTTTTCCCAAAAATCCGACTACTTGCGCTGCCAAATTTCCTTCCGGATAAAATCGATGAGGCATGCTGATAAAATGTATACCCTTCAAATTCATCTCCCCTATTTTATGGACAATATCTTCCTCAACTTTCTGTTCAATTGGTTCATACGGATCGCTACGTTTGTTGAGCTGCAAAAATACTGCTATTTTTTTTTCATCATCATAGCCAAATACTTCTGCCAATTTTTCTGCGACCACCTCTGCAGTCTCATCATCTTCTATTTCTCGCGTGTCAGCAAACATCACATACAAATCACGATTGAGTGATATGGAAAATTGCTCCATGCCATCTTCGGATTCAAGATAAATCGACCCGCGCGCCGGAAATAATTCGGCATACAGATCATGCGAACCCGAAGCAAGCGCGGTATAAAAACCGTGCTCTATAATCATGAGTATAAATAAACGCACCATAATACTTAAAAATGCGCCTGTACATATAATACTTAGTACACGTATTCGTACCTCATGAAAATCTTGTAAAGTTCGATTTGTACGAGAATATATATGTTTCATGTAAACAATAACCAAGATATAAGATACGAACTTTACGAAATTACAAAATAACAATTTTAAATTCGTAATTTCGTAAAGTTCGTATTTCGTATCCCCATAATCATATCCGTCTCTGTTTCCCCACACGCTTCTGTGCAATCTCTTCGCTGATCAGTCCTTCTTTCAACAACCCTTTGATTGAGTTTTCCATCGTGATCATCCCCTCTTTTGCGCCGGTTTGGATTGCACTATAGATCTGCGCGATATTATTTTCACGAATCAAATTTGATATCGCAGAATTATTTACCAAAATCTCACGCGCTGACACCCGTCCACCATTGACACTCGGCAACAATTGCTGTGCCACCACACCACGAAGTACTGCCGAGAGCTGTATTAAAATCTGTTTTTGCTTTGCACCATCAAATACATCCACAATACGCTCAATCGCTTCTGCCGCGCTTGAGGTATGCAGTGTCGAAAAAACTAAGTGACCTGTTTCTGCCGCAGTCAATACTGTTGCGATAGTTTCTGGATCTCGCATTTCACCAACCAAGATCACATTGGGGTCTTGTCGTAAAACGTGTTTCAACGCTTCCGCAAATGAATGCGTATCTGTCCCCACTTCACGCTGTTCGATAAGACACTGTTTATCTTCAAACAAAAATTCAATTGGGTCTTCAATCGTCACAACATGCGCTTTACGACTTGCATTGATCTGTTCAACCATACTAGCAAGCGTGGTCGATTTCCCATGGCCTGTAGGACCGACGACAAGCACAAGCCCATCAAGTAGATTGCTAAAATTGATAAGTGCCGGCTCAAATCGCAAGGCTTCAGCGCTTGGAATTTTTTTTGGAATCAGACGTGCCGACATGCCGATCGCTCCTTCCTGTCGATGCAAATTCACCCGAAATCTCCCCTCACCTACTTCATATCCAAAATCAAGTTCAAGCGCATCATTGAATTTTTTCTTTTGATCAGATGAAAGCAAGCCTAAGACAGCTGTCTCAAGCGCGTCTGCATCAAGAGCTTTGTCTTCTATTTCTTTCAATTCCCCTTCTATACGCAATACCGGTTTTTCATTGCCAACCAGATGTAAATCTGAGGCTTTTTCGCTTATGGCAAGCTCAAAATAAGACTTTATGGTTTTCATAGCTAGAGTGTTTAATAATATGGGGGTATTTTAACATATTTGGAAGAGGGGGACAATGGAAGTACCCACTTGTCCTCTACGACTTATTCACCTATACTTCTTGTATAAAAACTCAAATTATTATTACATTCATCCAGTTTTTTATAAAATCTTAAATCTTAATTCTTCATTCATAATTCTTAATTCCAAAAATCCCATGTCTCTCCCCGACCTCTACACCACTCAAATCTCCATGCACGAATGGTTTGAACGCATAGACCACAAAGATGCCACGGCTGTGCGTGATGAGGATTATAGCCGACAAAAACGGCTCGAAAAATTATATCAGGTGACTGGTCTGCCGTTTGATAAGCCAGATATTTTTAGTGCGCGAGATATTATAGAAAAAACTGGAGACTTTGTAGAATATTTTGAAAAAAATAAAGATGTAATTTGTCGTTTGCGTTTGTTACCGATTAACGAAAGTGCAGGACAAAAACTTCGGACAGTCGGACAGTCTGTCGCGGACTCTGTCACATGGTTGGAGAAACAACAGATAGATCCGGACAACTACGAAGCACATTTCCTCAGCTTCACGACGCAACCTGAGTGGGCGACAATTTTTGTGATAAATAAAAATGGTATTATTGGAGAAACAGTATTTGGCGGACACAATCAACTCACCCAAGGATTTCATGAATCGAAACCAATAGCATTTTCTTATGATTTTGACAAATGGAATCTGAGCCAAGATGTAGATGGCTTAGTAAAACATCTTGAACATATCCGTTCATTTCTGCATGTTCCGGAATCTGAAAAACAAGGTGATTTGCAAAATGCACTTGATGCAACATTTCACAATAATCATCTTGCTGGATATTTTGAAACAGTTTCTGATGTGACAATCCCCCTACAATTCATCGACTACAATCGTGTACTCGGACGAATTCATGCAGATTTGAACTTGAACACAATTCATACTCAAGAAAATTATCTGGTTTACGGACAAACAGGATCTCCAGGCAGTGCACGAGGAACAGTCAGAATTGTTTTACCAGAACAAGTTTTACACACAAATCTAGCGCCCGACGAAATCCTCGTCTGCGACATGACCAATCCGCTCTACCTTCCCCTCATGATGCAATCCGCCGGAATCATCACCGACCGAGGTGGCATCCTCAGTCACGCCGCCATCGTGAGTCGAGAACTCGGCAAGCCCTGCATCGTCGGCACGGGAAATGCAACGCAAGTCTTACATAATGGGCAAGAAATTGAGATAAATGCGGGATTAGGAACCGTAAAATAAAAAAACTTTTGCAAAAAAGTCTTTTTTTATGTATAAGCCAAAAACTATTTTTTTCTAACTGAAGCAAAAACTGAACCAAGAAAAAAACTAATCCCCGAAAAGAATCCCACCTCAAGGCTCAACAGTACAAATGCAGTTGGTTCCTGTAAAAAATCTGTTATCAAATCAAGAGACTTTTTATCCAAACGACTAAAAGCTATTATCAGTAAGAGGAACCAAAAAATAAGTGTATATACAACAAAAAATAAGAATCCCCATGCCCATGCCCTAGATTTAAAAGATCTAAAAGTCCAGTAACCGGCACAAATCTGCATAAAAATCACAAAAGCAAAGTACACAATTG
The DNA here is from genome assembly GCA_016182415.1 of Candidatus Magasanikiibacteriota bacterium. GTDB lineage: Bacteria > Patescibacteriota > Patescibacteriia > Magasanikbacterales > UBA922 > JACPGR01. Next base: position 30,322 of record JACPGR010000030.1, on the reverse strand, counting down.
AAGCAAGGGTTTCAAAAGAAATACTTATAAAAAAATATTTTTCTGACAAACCCCACAGAAAAATAGGAAAAACAAACGGAGAGCCTAAAAATAACGCAACAAAGATACCAATAAGATTATTTTTGATGCCAGTAAGCAAGATTTCAATAAGCTTAGGATTTTTAGTTAAAGATAAAAAAATGGAAAATAATATTGGTCGTCTGGCAATTTTGCTCTTTTGTTTCATTATAGAAAAAACAATCCATGCGACATACAAAAACATGAGCTCAAATAGATACATAAGATGTCTAAAGAAAAAAGAACGCCAGACCGGAAATATAAAAATAGATCCAACAAAAACAAAAAATAATATCGAGGGCAACAAACTTCGTAATTTTGAATTCATAACGTTACGTGGAATTTTTTTACATCAGTGTAATCCAATAAAAATCTACGAAATCAATGTCTTTAAGTCAAACCCAAAAGTGGTTTCATTCTTTTTACATCACTCTCTATACGTCCTACTCGTTCACCCATGAATGTAATTTCTTGATCATTCTTTTTAGCCAAATTTACAAGTACATCAAGTGTATCTGAAATATCTCGTATATCAGATCTGGTCGCCATGTTTTGTTCAATGTGATTCAAACGATCAGTATGATCTAAAACAGTGTGAATAAGTATATCAAATTGTTTATCATGACCATCCAATCTTTTTTCGATATGATCAAACCGATCTGAATGCTCAGCCACAACTTGAGCAATGGTATCGAGTTGCTCACCATGCTCGTGTAGCATTTTACTGTGACTATTGAGTATATCACTGTGTTCAGAAAATATTTTATCGTGTTCTTTTAATTTGTCCATTATTTTTTGTATCATATGATTTTATAATAGCATACTTAAAAAATATTGTCAAAAATCTCTTGGATTAGAAAAATAAGTTACCCTACACCGACGATTTATACGTGCGTACCTTTTACCACCACTATCTCGAAGCAACAACATTTTGTTATCTTGTACAATAATCGCTTTGCAGGCAACAAAAAATTTCTGTTCCATAAAAATCAGTGAAAACCGAAAAATCTAAACAATAAAAATACCTTTTAACTTTATTAAGTTTTATTTTTTTCGATAAAATTATCCAGACGTTGACATAGCCCAAGCACGTTTTGTGTTCTGTCTTTCATCGAATCGACGGCATATTTTTGGTCATATCCTGTAGGCTTTGCCACTTTGCCTTCCAAAATTAAACGTTCCTGTTTTTCTCTTTCTTCTTTATCACCGGGCATTTGAGCCAAAACTACCGAATCGATGCTACGAGATCTTTCCACCAATCTCATTCGCTCATTTTGTTTTTGCATTGTTTCTAAAACAGATGTCAATACAGCACGAATTTTTGATGCTGTTTCGACTCTTTCTCTTTTATCAGGGGAGGTGAGCTTTAAATATTTTTCGGATCCAGTGAAGTAATCCAACTGTTTGTCCATATCTCTTACGATCGTACCGATCATAGAGTCAAACTCTGTATCCGGCACTTTTCCTATATCAAGAACTTTTTCAGCACCCGTTTCATCCGAAACAGCTTGCCCATATTTTCTTAATAAGTCCTCTTTCCTATTTGTGGAACGAGATGAGGAGTCTACATAAACAAAATCAAATGCATCGGCTGCATCCGATATACTAACTTTAAGATCTTCACCCATCTCAAAATTTTCCTCTCCACCTTTTTCCAAAATCTTCTTAGCTTCTTCCAGAGCACGGGGGCTTTCTCTTAGCTTACTGGATAATTCATCAACTCTATGCATTTCATCTATTGTCCATGCATTCTTTACCCGATTGTCAGATTGCATATCAGAACTAAAAACCTCTCTTACCAATCCCGCATCCCTAGATAATTCCTCTTTCCTTTGGGTAAGAACTGCGATTTCACTCTGCAAATCTCCTACTCGTTTCATCGCCTCCTCACGAGCTTTTTTTCCTCTAAATAATCCCGCCAACTTTCCTAAAACCCCTTCAGGACTTGCTTTTTGGGATACGGCTTCCAAATTCCTAGTTGCCTCCTTCAATTTTCTATCCATCTCAGAAACCATTTCCTGTATTGTGAGTTGTTCTTTTCCTTCTTGTCCTTGCTCAGGAACTTCTAAACTCCCCCCCCCCTCGCGTTTTTTCTCTACTACGGCTGTTTGCCCCGCTAATTCATGCTTAGTCATATAAATTTATTTACAGATTAATTTTCATGTATAGATTGTTGTACTTTTTCGATATCCACCTTATCTTGCAAATCTTGTTCAAGTACACGCTCTTCTTTTTTGACCTCCTCAATATCTGTTGCAAGTGTATCCAAATCATCAGAAATGGAACTATTTTGTGATTGTGCCATAGTTTATGTGTATTAAAAATAAATAAATTAATCACTTCGAAAATAAATCACTTCTTCCCCTTTTTCCACTGCGCCTTCACCACTTTTTCGACCATATTTCGCACACTATCCACCAAATCATTTTCCACAGCATACTTATTTACCGCTTCTTCGACAATCTGATAATACTTAGACTTTGTCATCTTATCCCAGCCTTCAGATGCCATGACTTTTTCTTTGACGTCAGCATAGACATCGGCAGAATAGTCAAGCATTTTGTCACGGGTTTGCTTACCTTTTTTGGTCGCATTGAGCCACATGAGCCCCGCTCCGAGTAATCCTCCTAAAAATATTCCTTTTTTAAAGTTTCCCATAGTAGTGAGTTAAATTTTTTAATAAATCCCGAGCGAGCCCGCAGGCGACGAGGGATCTTTCATAAGAAAATTTTCCTTAATACACAGATATTTGTGATAAGAAAATACCATTCTTCGAAAGGTCTCTCACTTCGTTTCGAGATACTAACGTAAGTATACCAAAAAAAACCTACTTAATCAAATCTAAATATACCTGCTCTAAACTACGCACAATACTCTCCCAGCTATATTTCTCTTCTGCAACTTTTCGAACTTTCTCTCTCCATGCGTCTATTTCAGTCTCCGGGTCAAAATATCCTGCGATAGTTTGTGCAAGCGCGTTTACATTTCCGGGTTCAAACACCATTCCACCATCGATGGCAACAGTTCGCACACCAGGCAAATCACTTGCGATGACAGGGGTGCCACTTGCCATCGCTTCAAGTAAGACCATCCCAAATGCCTCACCTTGATTGATAGAGGGCAAAACACACAAATCAGCCATACGATAATACATAGGTAAATCTTCATCAGACACATGCCCTGCAAAGGTAACTAATTTTGATAATCCATAACTTCGTGCGCGCATTTCAAATCCTTCACGCATTTCTCCATCTCCCACAAACACTCCTTGCACAGGAGTATTATTTTCTTTGAGTATACGTAATGCATCGAGTAATACGGGGATTCCTTTAAAATAATGTGCAACATCCATCCCCCCTACAAACAAAAGTATTGGCACATATGGATCTAGACCAGATGGATATATTACTTCATCTGGATTTGATGCAGGAACAAAACGCTCAATATCTACTCCAAATGGTAGCTCTATCCATTTTTCTTTGTGTGTTTGAAACAAGTGCCCTGCGTCACTCACAGATGCATAATCAAACGAACTCACGATAATTTTGTCTGCAACTCCCAAAATTTTTGGCATCCAGTATTTTGCATATAATTTGAAGATGAGTCCTTTCCATCCTGAACCACGTGTATCCATGTGATAGGTGACGACAAATGGTTTGTGTGGATTTTTGAGTTTCCATCTGCGCACCAAATTCGCCGTGCCAAAAAAAGGATAATGTAAATGCACGAGATCAAATTCATCGAGTTCTTTGCCAATTTGAGGCATATAGCCTGCATTGCCATAGGCTACCGGTGTTGGCAGACGTTTTGCAAAATCAATCTGAGCTTCCACTTTCTGCGTATGTTCCTCGGCTTCTGGCTCGTCTGATTCTTTTATTTCTTCTTTTTCATAATAATCTGGCGTAAACACCACGACTTCGTGTCCGAGTTTCGACAATTCACTTGCCATCTGAAACGCGACATTTCCCATGCCACCAAAATATGGAGGATAGGTGCAGACGATGTGGGCAATTTTCATATATAAAATGTACATACAAATTACAAATGGTACAAATATACAAATAATAAGGATTTTGTACATTTGTAGAATTTGTAATTTGTATGTAATCAAATAATTATTTATCTAAATCTCTCAAACTATCCTCCCTCGTCAATCGACTCAGATCTCTTTTCAATCCTTCAATCTTTACATTCATTTTAAAAATAAGAAAAAATAACAATGCAATAGAAATGTAAAAAGCGAGATCCACACCACGGCCAATCCCAAAGCGGTCGGCAAGATTTTGTATGGTATTGGGCCACACTGCAACCACCCCAATGCCAACCCAAAATAATATCCAAAAAATAGTTCCTTTAAACCCAAGTAGGCCTTCTTTTTTCTTTGACAAGACAGATAGGATGGCGAATAGTGCGAATAGGACGACGAGAAGTTGGAATAACACCAGCATACTTTTTAAAACAAATTAATAGATACACAGATTAAACGGATACAACTGATTTACACGGACAGTGATAATCCGTTCGATCCGTTTAATCCGTGTGTCTATAAACCCAATTTATTTACTTCATAAACTTTCCAAAAACCAAATCTTTCAAAATTCTAAACCCTGCCATCGACCGCTGCCCATATTCGTGATACACAACCTTGACGGGAAACTCGACATGTTTAAGATTATATTTTTTAATAAGCGAAATAATTTCTGTGGCATGTGCCATCCGATCCTGAGTTATTCTAATTTTATCAAGTGCTCGTGCGTTTAAAATTCTAAATCCATTATGTGCGTCGGTCAATTTCAAACCAGTAAAAAATTTATTTATCAAAACTCCGACCGGTAACAAGACAGTGCGCTTAAACCATGGCACCTGTGATCTAGTATCCAAAAAACGAGATCCCAAAATAATATCAGCCCCGCTTGTTTTTAATTGCTCAAATGCCGGAGAAATATCTTCAACTGAAAGCTGTCCATCACCATCAAAATGAAGTATAAACTCTGCCCCCCGCTCTCGAGCATAGACATGACCGGTCTCAAGTGCAGCGCCTTGTCCAAGATTTATTTTATGCCGCAGAACCCTTGCTCCGGCCTTTTTTGCAACTTCAGCCGTTTTATCAGTAGAACAATCATCAACTACTACAATTTCGTCAACACACTGAAAAAGGCTCTGGATCACTGAGCTGATTCGTTTTTCTTCGTTATAAGCTGGAACTATCGCGAGAAACATGATAAAAAATGAGTTAGATAAAATTGAGATAAAAGAGAGATAAATTGAGATAAATTGAGATAAATTGAGATAAATTGAGATAAATTGAGATAAATTGAGATAAAAGAGAGATAAATTGAGATATATTGAGATATATTGAGATATTATTTTAGATTTAGATTCAGACTGAGATTATCTCTACTGTATCTCTACTGTATCTCTATTTATTTTAGACAATCTCAATCTTATTCTTAATCTGATATGATCCAAATTGTCCCTTTCCTTAATTGTTAAGAAGCATTTCTTTATTTGCAAGCGTATAATCAATCATTCGTTGCAATCCTTCTTCCAATCGAACCAACGGAATCCAACTCAACACATCTTTGGCACGTCGTAAATCGGGCATACCTTTTTTTGAGAGAAACACCAATGGATTTTCGTAAGAAATGTTGGAACTTGAGCCGGTCATCGCAATAATCTTACTCGCAACTTCACTTATTTTGTATGGCTCATCAAGACCCAAATTGACAATAGTTACTTCAGGATCAGTTTGCATAAGTCTCATGAGACCATCGACCATATCTGATACATAACAGAGCGATTGTGCCATATTTCCATCGCCATATACGACCAAATCTTTTCCCTCAAGTGCATTTAAAATAAAATCCGGAATAAGCAAGCCGTCGCGCAATTTCATGCGAGGTCCATAGGTCGTGAAGATACGTGCGATCTTCGCATCGAGGCCATAGACTTGTCTATAGGTCTCGACACAGGTCTCAGCAAAGCGTTTTCCTTCATCATAACACCCACGAGGCGACAAATGATCCACTACCCCCTCTTCATCTTCGGAAAATGTTGTGTGTTCTTCAAAGGGCTCGCCATAAACCACCGAACTTGAGCCAAAGACATATTTTGCCTTGTATTCGACTGCCAGATCAAGCGTATTGAGCATGGCTCGAGAATTTGCCCACAGTGAATGCATTTTGAGATTTTCAAAATTCTTGGGGCTTGTCGGACATGCCAAATGATAAATTTCCTGAATTCCCTGAAAACGCACTTTGAATTTATCGAGTTCAGGAAATGCTAACATATCCAAAGGTTCATTGACGTCATATTTGATAAATTCAAAATCAGGATACTGAAGCAAATGTTGGATATTTTGGATGTGTGAATTGGACAAATCATCCATGCAAATTACCTTTGCCTCGCGCAAAAGCCGTTCGCAAACATGGGAACCAAGAAAACCGGCTCCGCCTGTTACTAATACATTTTTCTTTTCGAAGATAGGGGTAGAGTTGAGCATAAGACGAGATTAATTGGATACGAAATACGAAATGTACGAAATTACGAAAAAAATGTATTCCTTAATTTTCGTAATTTCGTACTGTTCGTATTTCGTATCCCTTTAATTAGGTAATATAAAAACATGCCCATTCTGTGCACTATTAAACGGATACCAACTTTCAATATAATTCCCAGAAAAATCAAGGGCTCGGACTGGCATACCGTCTTCGTGCGGAGCTAAGATAAAATCTGTTTTTCCGTCTCCGTCATAATCACTCAATAAAAAATCAAAACCGCCCTTATATTGAGAAGGGTAGGCTCTAAAATTTGACAATTCGATTCCGGCCGAATCAAATATCCGAACAAACTGCTGTTTTCCTGCACGTGCTGCGACAATATATTCATCCACACCATCCTTGTCTACATCATAGAGATCCAATTCTCCTCCTTGAATCCCGACAGTCACGAGGGCCTGAGAGGGTACAAGAGTGCTATCAAGCAGTTCAATATGGCTCTCATCATTTTGTACGCACAAAAGCGCAAGTTGATCTTTTTGATCATGTAAACCATTGACTACCTCGGCAACACAACCGTGATGGGTTTCTTTTTTTGCATATGTCTTAAGCAACACGCCCTCAATAGAATACACAGATATATATACATCACTTGAAAATCGCGGTGTAAGTATAATTTCAAACTGAGTATCCCCCATCAGATCCGCAAGTTTGATATTGAAATCTCCTTTTTGTACAATGGGCCAATAATTGATAAAACGAAAATCTTGGTCATAGATATATACCGATACCACTCCGTTTGTATCTTGTTTGAGCGTCGCATAAAACATCAGCGCGCCAATTTTTTTACTAGAGCTGATATCGTCTATGTTGAGAAAGGAAGCACGTAATTGTATGAGCTCTTCTTGCGTGGCATAGGCATGTTTTTCATACTCACCCGTATTGGGTGCGACGAAAATGACTGTGTTTGACTGTATCATTTCAAGGGGAACAGATGTCGAATTCTCTTCATAGGGTACTTTTTCATTCGCTTGAGGAGTAGCTGGCAAGTTATATTGCGCTGCATATTGTACGGCTTTATCTATTTGGAGCAAACCAGATCCGAATAAATTGGCATAGGCCGTTTCATCTTGACTTGGCGTATGATGGACTGTTGATAAGAGTGTATCAAAAACTTTTGACGCAGACCACGTGGGTTGAAGACTTTTGACGAGAGCGGCAGCGCCACTCACAAAAGGTGCGGCAAACGAAGTGCCATTCCAGCCTTTCGTGGCATAGGTGTCAGGCAGACCATTGGTGGGAGAAAAACGAACGGTTGAAAAAATATCTACACCCGGGGCGGTAATATCAATACACGTGGATCCAAAATTTGAAAAACCTGCCAACCGATGGCTTTCTTGTATCGCACTCACTCCCAAGATATTTTGATAATTGAATGCTGCATCGGCACATATTGGATACATGGGTATCATATTCAAATTACTCATCGTATTACCTGCGGCTGCCACGATGATTACCTCACGTGTGCGTGCGTATTCGATTGCATCATTGATCTCTTGAACATTACCTGATCCGACCATACTGATATTGATTACATGGGCGCCATTATCAACCGCATACCTGATTGCGTCCGCAAGGCCATCGAGATTACCTGATCCCTCGTTTCCTAAAACTTTCAAATTCATAAGCTGTACATCCCAATTGATTCCTGCGCCATCTCGATCATTATTCCCCTTAGCTCCGATAATACCCGCGACGATCGTGCCATGATTATAGACCCCTTCTTTCTTTTCATTCTCACCTAAGGTAGATACATCGGGCCGCGGGTCGTTATTACCATCCCAAAAATTCCAGCCATATACATCATCAATATAGCCATTTGCGTCATCATCAATTCCGTTATTTGAAATTTCATCGGTATTTACCCATACATTATCATCTAAATCCGGATGGAACGTATCAAACCCATTGTCGATAATTGCCACGATTACATTTGATGAACCAGTACTATAGTCCCATGCCTCATACATGCCTGTATCTGCATATGCCCATTGTTCTACATGCGGATCATTTGAAAATTTTGCTAAAACTGAATGCGGAAACGCACAAAGCATCAGAATAGAAATAAGATAAAATATATAGCGCATATCTTGTATTTAAAATTTATGTATGTTAAAATCAGGTACATCCAAGTATATCAAATCACGCGACCTTATACAACCTATGAAATTTATGTATCGAGCAAAACAATGTATACTCCTCGGCGGGGATATCCTATCTTTCGTAGTAGCTTTTATCATGAGTTTGAGCCTGCGCTATCTTGAGGTGCCACCTAAAGAACTTCTTGCACAAAATTTTTCACTATTCTTTTTTCTCTTCTTATTGTGGGTTCTGGTGAACTATATCAATGGACTCTATGATCTCCATATTATTCAAAGCAAAAAAAGATATACACTCATTCTTCAATCTGCGGCAGTATCTTTTGTGATGAGTATCATATTTTTTTATATCCTCCCGCAGGGACATATTACCCCAAAAACAATTCTTTTGTTAAACGTCGCGTTTGGATATGGACTTGCCTGGATGTTCAGACTGTTATACAAAAAATTTATACAAAATAAAAAATTATATACTAATATTTTATTTTTAGGTTATACGCCTGAAGTACAAGAAATTATACACATTTTACAAAAAGAAACTGATCTGGGGTATAAAATATGCGTGATTATCGATCCTGAATATAAAATCAAATCACCGGATTTTCCAGATATAGATATATATCATACCTTACAGGCGCTACGGCCATCTATCACCACAAACAAAATTCAAACCGTAGTAACCGCCCCGCATATTCATGATATTGGCAACGCAACGCAAGAACTGTATGAATTATTATTTTGGTCTGTCCAGATTACTGATTTGCCCGCATTTTATGAAAATATTGTGGGACGTATTACATCTTCCACTTTTTCTGAAGGATGGTTTTTAAAACATTTGAGTATTGGCAATTCTCCATTATATACCAAAGTCAGACGCGCTACGGATCTTATCGCTGCTCTTCTGATCGCAGGCATACTAATACCGCTTGGACCACTGATTGTCATTCTCATTAAACTCGAATCACCGGGAACAATTATTTTCAGACAAAAAAGAGTCGGCTTGGGAGGACAAACATTTTGGATCTATAAATTTAGAACCATGTATGCGCTTGCACAAGATGGAAGTGCGGAGACTGAGGGAGCGCAATTTGCCAGCAAAAATGATGTTCGCGTTACCAAAGTTGGGAAAGTCTTACGAAAAATGCGACTTGATGAGCTGCCTCAAATGGTTAATTTGCTTCGAGGAGAATTGACCTTGATCGGCCCACGACCCGAGCGGCCCGAAATCGTGGGACAACTCACCTCACTTATGCCCTACTACCCGCTTCGACATACCGTACGCCCCGGCATGACAGGTTGGGCCGTCATACATCAAAATTATACCGACACGCTTGAGACCTCCTTGCAAAAACTCCAATATGATTTATATTATATCAAAAATCGATCCTTTTTGCTTGATGTAGCGATTATACTTAAGACGATTAATGTGGTGTTACGAGGGATGGGACAATAATTTGAAGATTGACGAATATTAGAAATGTAGTAACTACTCAGATATATTTAAATTGTGTCTTATTGATTCTACTCGCGTTTAACACCCCACGAAAAGTGGCACGTGCCACCTCGCGTATAGCGATCCCGATTTAATCGGGACGACTTTACGTCGTGGCTTTACGTGCCCCTGCCCCCCCTCAAGGAGGGAATCCTGCTGAGCAAGATCGTCGTAATCCCCCCTTGAGGCTTCACCGTGAGCGTTCAGCCGAACGGGGGGCAGGGGGGTGTTTCACCAAAGCTGAGTAATTACAAAATTTCTTTTCATTCTAAAAATTTGCCAAAGTTCAGATATTAGACAAATATTAGTGAACGATCACATAAATATTTGTTCAATATCTGTCTAATATTCGCCATAATATTTGTCTAATATATGTATAATATTATCCCTCATCTTCTTCTAGAACTTCTTCTTCCACAACATCATCTTCTACAGATTTCCACAACTCAAAATCCAGTAACCCCGCGGGCTGCCAATTTTTGTACTCTGTATGATAGGAATCGATGAAATTTGACGCACTGAAATTTTCGTAGGTAAAGGTTGAACCATCTAGTATAGAAAGCGCGGTGTTCATTTTTTTGAAATTAACATTGTCGATGTGGAGCAGTGAATTTTTGACCGTAATACCATTGTCAAACCAGTTTGGCAATTTATCATAGTCTGTATCCCATCCGAATGTACTCGTGTAGATAGAAATGGTACTATCAATGCCATACAGTATACCGCCAGGTCTTCTCGAGTTTGCAATAGTGACGTCATGCATCATCACCTGTGCATGGTCAATCCACAGTGACACTGGTTCAGTGGATTGCAAAGGATAACTTGAGATTTTGGGGAAATATCCGCCACCGCTTATTTCAACTCCGGACATATTCGCAGTTCCCCCATCCACATATATTCCGCCAAATCCTCCACCTGTGCCGGGTAATATCTGAATTGGATTATCACTTGTTCCCTGCATATCGAGAGTTCCATAGATGCGCATGAGTCCATTTTTCTCAAGGAGAATTGTTGCTCCCGATAATATACTCAGGGTATAAGGAGGAGGCACTTCGAGACTTGCGAAAGCGAAAGCAGTGTTACTATCAAATGTAGTATCTGCATCAATGATTAATGAGGGTATATAGACTGCATCATATGTATTATTGCTGAGTTGGTTCCCCGTCCATGATGTAGGGAATATGGAGTTGAGTACAACTGGATAGGTGCAGCTTAGATTGAAGTTGCTCATTGTGGTGTTGTCTACTGAAACATCTGTAAGGTCTTGTGCCTGAAGTGCTCGACACCCGTTTGTGAGTTGCGAGCTACTTATCGTAATACGTCCGCCACTTGCGTAGATAAATGCGTCGCTCGTATGATTCTGAGCAAGGGCATAGCTGTCTGAGATAGTGGATTCTGAAATCGAAACGATACCGCCTTCGTTTCGAATCGCTTGGGAGACATAACAGGTCGGACAAATTCCGTATGTATACTTTGCGCCGGCGTAATAGAGCTCGGTGTGGTGCATGTTCAAGACTCCTCCACTCATGACCCGAATAAACTTCCAATCTCCGGGTGCGGCTGTTTTAATGCAATAGGTGGACAGATAGGAATCACTGCACCAGTTACCATGTTTGGTATCCTTAAGTGAGGTAAGCATAATGGGATGTTCGGTAGTTCCTAAAAACTCGAGGTTTCCTTCGACTTTAAAACCTGAGTTTACGGTCGAGGCGAGCAACTCAACACCGGGTTCTATCTGAATGGTATATCCGAGAGGAATAGAGACTTCTGAATCAAAGATATAGGGGCTATGTGCAGCGTCGAGTATACGTGTCTTATCTGCGCCAAAGTCATAGACTTGGGTGATGTTGTTAGGCAATAAAATGTTCTTATTAGATGAAAGTTTAGGGCTACCATAGACCGGATTTTTACAATTACTTGCAATGCCATAACTGCGATACGGTGCGGATTTCCAATTTGAGGCCTGAGTTCCTGTTTGTGTAGTGTCAACACGTTCCATAGGCAGATACTTGTCCCCAACAATGCCTCCGGCAACCCATCCCGTCTGTTGATCTAATTCATCAATTATCTCACCTAAAGAATTTACTACTGCAAGATAGGCTCCGGTGTCAGGCAGAGAGGTTTTGGAGGGAAAAAGTGCATTGGCGCTCATGGTACTGATGACATTCTCTATGTTTTCGATGAGATAATAGGTATGTGCTTCGAGCATACCGGCGAGCAGTATTGAAAACGTCGTATTTTTAGAATTTACCTTAAGACTCCAGCCGCTTAAATCAAGCACCTCATTGCTCGTATTGTACAGTTCTATCCATTCGGGATTTTTGCAGGAATTGCTGCTTGCGCCAACGCCAATCCAATTGATTTCGTTGAGTACAAGAGTTTTTGACCAGTCAACAGTAAACGAGACTGGCTCACTCCATTCTGAAATATTTCCCAATGCATCACGTGCGCGAGCTCGAACTTGGTATGTACCATATCGCTCAACGTCAATAATTGTTTCTGTCGTTGAGGTACTTTCAAACAAACTCGTCCAATCCGCATCATCAAACTCTTTGAGTTGAACATCATAATATATTCCACCTTCACTTGACCAGGAAATAGCCATCGTCGGTGATGCAAAGGTTTCTTGTGTGAGTATTACGTTTGGAATTTGAGGAGCAGTAGTATCTGAGATTATTTCAATACTAATTGTTGAAGTTGGATTTCCCTCTTGGTCTTTCACAAAAAATTGAAATATGTTTAAACCTTCACTCAGGGTAGTTTCAAATTCCCAGGTGCTGGAACTCATATCCTCAGTATCCAGCGTCACGTCGTTTACAAATATCGTCTCAACAGCAGTACTCTTAGTTCCTAAGATGGTCGTCGTCGTGGCAGTGGTCGTAAGCGGAAAGGTATCTGCTCCAGTTACGGTAATCCACAATTGAGGAAATTCTTGCCCTGTTTCTTCTTCACCTTGAACAGGATCATCAGGAGGAGTAGGAGGAGTTGTGGTTGTTATGGTGGTAGTAGTAATAGTAGTTGTGGTGGTTACTACATCTGACGGTATGGTGCTGGTTGTCGTGCCTATCGTCGTTGTGGTAACTTCTAATGATGTCTGATTGGATGATCCTCCACCACTGCCACTTCCGGATGAAAAATTGATGTGTGGAATCAATTCTGGAATTTTTTTAATCGTGTCAATAATCGTATCCACCACTTGTTTACTTGTCTCTTGAGTCTTTTTGAGGGTGTCTCCGAGGATGTTGGTAAAGGTATTTTTTTGTGGATTTTCTGCTACAGGTGTTTTTTGGGATTCTTGCTCAATTTTTTCCACCACCTGTATCGTGGCGGTGTAGATACCTGTTCCAATACTCGTGAAACTTGAGCCATTTTGGAGAACTAAAAAACTCTTGAACGTATGGTCTCCAAGAGTTTGGGGTGCGGTGATGCTAAAACTAAATGTACCTGTTTCTCCCGCATTAATTTGTGATTGGTCTAAACGCGTGGTTCGCAAATTGGTAAGCCATGAGCTGTGTTTGAATTTCGCATTTAGAGCCTCACCTAGGGCGACATTGATTGAGACATTTTTTTGAAGCCATGGAGTAGTGCCGGTATTTTGTGCGGAGATTGTAATCTGTATTTCTTGTACGGGTAAGGCAGTAAATTTCTCTGACGAGTTGATAATTTGGGCATTATAATTTGTTTGTGATTCTTCTTGCGTAATTGCTTCTTGCTCTACTGCTTTTTGATTTTTTTCGTCTGCCACTTTTTCTCCTTTAATATCTGCATCTTTTTTTGCGAGAAAGACGGAGAAGATGTCGAGGGGGTTTTTGAGGAAAGAGAAGAAGGATGGTTTTGGTTTTTGATCTTGTTGGGGTTCTGGTTTTTCTTCAGCAAGAACGAGATTTTTGTTGAGTTCGATGAATTTGGAGGGTGAGTAGTGATGGTTTACAACGCCATTTACGCTTGAATAACCAACACCCACTCCGTCATGCAATTCGGTTTGCAAAGCGTAAGTGTCTTTTATCTCAAAATGTAAATGTGGCCAATACCAGCACACAAGCCCAACTTCGCCAACCTGTTGACCTTTTATAATCTGTTGTCCAACTCCCAAACTATCTACATTGTCCAAATGACCATAATGGCTATAAACTACACTTGGATTTTCTTCTGCTGTGGAAGTCTCTAAAATAGCACCTACTGAATTAAACTTTTTAGGAGAAATATCATGTTTTATTATCAAAACTGGACCCCAACCATGATTGTTAAGTTTCTTATCTTTACATATCTCTACACCCGAACTATCTGTTTCACAAACTTCTATGTAACCAGAACATTTTGGCCAATCTTTTTTAATAAAAACTTCACCATCTGAAACAGAGTATACTGGGGTGCCTACATCTTCAACAAAATCATCACCCAAATGCCCAATCAACCATTTATTTAAAGTTTCTAAAAAATAATTGGCTCCCATTTTATTAGAAATATACCAACTATTTGAACCCTCATGTGAAGTAGGAAAACCAAAAAAAGGATAATCACTGATACTTAATGTATAATGAGGCAAAAACAGAAATAAAAAAAGTAAAATGGAATAAAGTGTCTTCCTCATAAAACTACAAATCAAATTTTGTTTTTTTAATCAAAATAATAGCATCTTCCTCAGAGATATTAATAGTAGAGAAATCATATAACTTTCCATTTTTGATAAATAAATAATCCTTATAATCACCTAAGGCAACTACGTCTTGTATCACAGATATTTTTAAATTTTCAATATTTATATTTTTTTCAAATTTGTAACACTCTGGACAATCTTCATTTTGCAAAGATAACCAATCATCTGTTTCAGCTTTTAAATCACTACTTCTGATGTCATTTTTTAAGATATAAAAAGACTGTGAAAATTCTATTGGAAAAAGTTCTTGGTTCAAACTTATATTAACGATATTGGTTGGACTGGAAACTTTCCAATTATCATCTAAAAAAATTTTATAGTTACTCACACTATCTATAAGCTCCCTCCCCCCATCTCGCTCCACAATCTCCACCCCCTCTGGCAAATTATTTTCTTCAAACTCAGTATCCACACTCACATTATTTTCCGTATCTTCAAATTTATTTATATACACATAATATCCGGACACAAGCAACACCAACACCACAAGCACAATAAAAAACTTATTTAAAAAAATTTTCATAGTTAGATTTTAGAGGTAAAAATTATTTTGAGTATAGCACAGCGAGCTTATAAGATTAAATAAATATGTGGATAAAATATTGATGCGTGCAAAAAAGTACAACGATGCTTACTCTTGACAAGCTCAAAAAAACGCTTAAATAAACGTTTTTTATAATTCTAAATATACACAAAAACACTTGACAAAAGTCTCATTTTATGCTATAATTTACGGTTATTTATCTTGGGATACGAAATACGAACAGTACAAAATTACGAAAAATAAGGAACTCTCTATGTTCACGTTCGTAATTTCGTAAATTTCGTATTTCGTATCCATATATACCCTAAACTCGATAAACTCAAATAACTAACATATATGCATATCGCCATGATCGGACAAAAAGGAATGCCAGCCCACTATGGTGGTGTCGAACGACATGTCCATGATCTTAGTGCACGCCTGGTCAAACATGGACATGCGGTGACAGTCTATGGTAGAAAATGGTATACCAAAACCGATAAAAAAACAATTGATGGCGTACAATTGGTTCATACTCCATCTATCCATACCAAACACCTTGATGCAATAACCGGAACCTTCACCGCAACAATTCACGCCTTATTCAGTCATTTTGATATTATTCATTATCATGGTGTAGGACCTTCACTACTCTCATGGATCCCTCGCCTGTTCAGTCCGCGAACAAAAGTAATTACGACATTTCACTCGATTGATAGGTATCACCAAAAATGGGAAAACTTTGCCAAATTCTTTTTGAGACTCGGTGAACGTACTGCATGTCTATTTGCACACGAGACAATTACCATATCTCAAAGTCTCACACAATATTGTGAAAATGAATACAACAAAAAAACCGTATATATTCCAAATGGTGTAACTTCAAAAGAAATACCTACAGATACGAGCACACTAAAAAAATATGGCCTTACAAAAAATAATTTTATTGTAATGGTTTCTAGACTTGTCCCTCACAAAGGTGCACATGTTCTCATCGAAGCGTTTCACAATCTCAAAGCAAACAATCCACAAAATACTGACATACAAAATTTGAAACTCGTAATTGTGGGTGGTACAGCGTATACAGATGACTATGTGAAAAAACTACATATACAAGCTTCAGGTGTCAATGATATTATATTCACTGATTTCCAATCAGGAGAAATATTAGATCAGATCTATGCACACTCAAAAGCACTGATACATCCCTCATTTGCCGAAGGATTACCTATCACCGTCTTACAAGCTATGAGTTTTTCGAGACCTGTATTACTTTCGGCTATACCAGAACACATGGAACTTACCGACGACATACGTATATTTTTCAAGACAAATGATGTCGACTCTCTTGAGAAGAGACTTATGGAATTCCTTTCTATGTCCACAGAAAAACGAGAGGAGATCGGACAAAAAAATAAAGAGGTTATTATTGAAAAATATACCTGGCAAGTGTTGGCACAAGAGGTAATCACTGTATACTATAAAAATCTTTATACAGCTCATACCAAAAAACATGTACAGACCCTTAGAGAGATAGGTGCATAATCTATATCAAAAGTTTAAAAAACCATTATAATGATGGTTTTTTATTTATTTGAGGAAAGGATCTTTTATATAGTTTGCCGTTGCAAAAACTTCACTTGAGTTTCCAAATACGAGACCCTTCTTGTTAGGTGTATCATATCTTCCACATGCGCATCCGAATCTTCCCGAGTTCTCAGTTCGAGTTTTCTAATTTCATTTTTTATTTGAGTAAGTTCCTGTTCAACCTGTGTTATCTGCGCTTGGGTGTTTACAAATCCATCTTCCATTCGATTTTCAAGCGAAGAAATAGCTTGGTTAAATTCGTCTTTATTCACTGCGTTTTCCATTAAAAACTCCACACCTTCTTTAAGCGTAAAGACATCGTCTTTAAAACCAGAGACATCTTGAGACATCGTCTTTAAGACCAGAGACATCTTGTTTTAAACCAGAGACATCGTCTTTAAGACCAGAGACATCTTGTTTTAAACCAGAGACATCGTCTTTAAGACCAGAGACATCTTGTTTGAGAACAGAAATATCTTGTTTAATCTCGGAAATATCTTCTCTAATAAGAGACAACTCTTTTAACACAATTTGTGAAAAATTTTGATCTTCCATAGTGAGTATGTATAAAAAAATTAAGTCCCACGTAGGCAGTATACACCACAAATATCCACTTGTCAAAACGCATCATCACTGAGTCCAATAATATCATCTTTTCCATCAAAATCAAGATCGAGTGCACGCACATCAATACCTGGATTTCCAAACGTATCATACGCACTAAACTGTTTATGAAGCAAGGTACCTTTTGCATTAAACACTTTTATCTCCGGTTTGCCTTCACGTCTACCCACAATAATTTCATCGATATAATCTCCATCGACACTACCTACCGCGACAGTCACTCCGCCTAAAAATGAACTTTCAAAAGGCTTCCACGCATATTTGAGTTTATAATCTCGACCAAACACAGCGACCTCGGTCTTGTCTCCTCCTCGACCAACTATAAGCTCAGTATTAAGTTTTCCATCCACGTCTCCAATTGCAAGACTATATCCGCCGGCATAGTCTTTGCCAAATGGATAAAAATCTTCGTGTAGCATACCGCCATATCTATTGTATATTTTAATTGGGCCGGCATGTCCCTTACTTGGTGCCACAAAAATTTCTTTACGCCCATTTTCATCAATATCCCCTATCGCAACTTTAAGAGTTCCTGTGTAATTTGCCGTAAAGGGATGCACACGCAAATATTTGATTCCATCATCACGCCATACTTCCATTTTTGTGTTGGTAAATACAATGAGTTCGGGCTTATTATTTCCGTCAAGATCTATATGTGCAATCTGCACCCCTCCTTTATACGTTTCCTCAAATACAAAAAATCCATTTCGTACCCGAGATCCATCCGGTCGAAAAAACCGTGCAAAGGCGCCATTGGTGAATATCACATTTTGCAAAGTCTCAAACGTTCGAAGTAAAATAAGACCATCTTCGGGCTCGATACTCAATTCTGAGACAATAGAACCATCATTTGTTTTTATGTCTTGTGTCCCATGAATTTTTTCGTACTCACCACCGAGTGCAACTTTTTGTGTATTTTGTGAACTATTTACAACTGAGATACCTTGTTCAAAATTTCTCATCCAAATATCAGGTATATATGAATTATAATTTAATTTTGAAACTGCGTATCCGCTCGGCTTACCCAAATTAATCGCATACTCATCATACCACCAGGTCTGACCATGATTTTGATTACCATAATCAAATGAATAATACCCATCTTCAAGCAATGCACTTGTGAGGCCATAACGCATATTTCGATAATCAAACTGCGCGTTTGTATTACCCGTATTTGCATTGATAATATTCACTCGCGGATCAGGAGTGACCGTACGACTATTTTGTTTATACACATCCATTCTAGAAACCCAATCTTCCTGTGTAAAGCTTTCAATCATATTTCCATTGAGGGTATCTTTGTACTGTGTTGTCGGGGCATTCCCCACGATTACGGTATTTTTGGGGGCAAAGCTACGCGTCTTGTCATACAGAACTTTCATGCCTGCTCTCCACGCAGTATCGACAGATAATGCATTTGGTTGCCCATTACTTATCGCGACATTAGTACCCGCAAAGTGAGTGAGTGTATCCCACGCATTATCATAAAATACCCCATCCCAATATCCTGTAGAGAGCACTTCTTTTGTAACAAACTGTGCAATATACTCATTGAGCTGTTGACCATTAATTATCGGGCATTCTGAAGAAATATTAAGTATTTTAGTATTTGCCCACAGACTTACGTGTGTACCATTATTATTTTTGAGATACCAATCTTCATGCAGGCCTCCGGCCAATTTTTTACGCATGGTACTATATTGTCTTACCGATGGATCAAAAATCTCCTGTGGCGTAATGTATGCAAGTATCACAATGTCTTTATTTATTGAGCGAATTTTTTTAAGTAGTTGAGGACTGGTTATTTGATTCTCCATATCTAAAATAAGCAAATCCCATTTTGCAAGCTCAACAGCCTGTGCATCTGTCATAGACCAACTCAAAAAATAATTCGCTTTTCGAGGAAAACTATGTGTATCTATCTGTGCGTGCACATTCGTCTTGGGATAATACAAAAAACTCATACCAAGAGTAAGTACTACTATCAAAATTTTCTGTATTTTATTTCTACTCATATTTCTTCAATTGACTATATATACCTTCCAAACTTTGCACATTTTGTACAATATCAAAGTGACTTGTAGCATAGGTTCGAGCTGGCAAGGCGACACGAAGTGCTTCTTCACGATGTTGTGACACGTAGTGTATTTTTTCTGCAAGTGCTTGAGGATTTTTTGCAGGCACAATATAGCCATTTTTTGTATCGTCAATCAATTCAGCTCCCGCAACAGGGGTCGCGATAACTGGTCGTCCAGCTGCCATTACCTCCATTACGACGAGACTCAATCCTTCCCATAAAGACGGTTGCGCCACGATGTCAATGTCTGCCATATATCGCTCGACATCAGACACCATGCCATGCCATACTACATTTTGTTGAATCCCCAGCCTCTGAGCCTCTTTTTTAAGATTTTCTTCAAGAGGCCCACCCCCGAATAAATGCAATTCATATTCGAGATCACCGAGCAACGCACACGCCTGTAATAAATATATATGCCCCTTCTGTTCCCAAAAACGCCCCACACATGCAATTCTCAATTTCTTTTTTGAAAACAATCCATCGGTTGAAACTTTTATCCATTTTGTAAGCTCAATCCCATTTTGCAATACAACAGACTTATTTCGTTGTATACCAAAATTATCCAAGACAAAATCTTCTACTTTTTGAGAAACCGATATGACTTTGTCAGCTCGCTTCAAAATATATTTCCAAAGCATCTGACGCCACCACGATGTCGCAGTCTCGACATTATGCATGGTACTCACCCACTTTATATTTTTTCCATATTTTCGTCTAAACACAAAACCAGCCCAATCGGCGCTGAGCATATGTGTATGAATAATATCAGGTTTAATTTCTTCAACATATTTTTCCAAACGTGCATACACTGCTCGCCGGCCACCATCTGCTGTTCGCGAGCCAACAAATATATGTACATGTGCTAATTTCTCAAACTCTGTCCGTAGCTCTCCGTCCTCGACACATGAGGCGACATGTACTTCATATTTTTTTGGATCAAACATTTTTGCATATTGCAACACCAACTTCTCTGCCCCGCCGGTCGCAAAGATAGGAATGATATGCAATATTTTTGTTTTTTTTGACATACTCATAAAAATTTCAAATTCACCTAATTTCTAATTCACCTAATAAAATTTCAAATGTAAAATCTGTTTAATCTGTTCTAATTCGTTTAATCTGCTGTCCCAATCACGAAATCAAACAGCAGATTAAACGAATTAAACGAATTTTAACAGACTGTATTATTATTGACCATTTGAAATTTTATTAGACAATTAGGTGAATTAGAAATTAGGTGAATTTCAAACATCCGTTTTAATCTTATTCCTCTCCGGTTCAAAATAAATATATGCAGACATTTTCTCTTTTTCCTGTTTATACAAAACCCCCTGCGCAATCGCAAGCATAATCGGTACCCACATCTTGGCGGAATAATATTGCAAAAAAAATGATAAAAATGCAATAAGTCTGGCTTGTTCAGTATGGCGCGCATCTCGCATACGATGGTAGATTCGATACAAAATCCACACAATAAACAAACTAAAAGTGAATAAACCAAACAAACCTTGTTCTGCCGTCAACTTACTGACAATACTGTGTGCGTCAATCGGTGTGCCAAATTCATATACAAAAAGATAGATATCCGAGACACGATCCACAAAAGTTCCGACACCTTGCCCAATTATTGGATGTGTCTTAAACAAATGCCACGCAATATCAGCGAGAGCGATACGTGCTTCATTCGAAGAAGCAACGATTTTACTTCCTAAAAAAATAAACATATACCACACAAAAGGGATAGACACAATGAGTAACCAAATCCATCGTCTAATAATTGACAGCCAATCTATAGATTTGCGCATCAAAAATCCAAATACACAGACTTGCATTACCATCGTGAGCCAACCTGCTCGGGAAAAAGTTGCAAGACTAATCAAAAACATAAAAATCCCAATACACGCATACAAAAATTTTTTTGAAATATCTTTTTCACTATACCAAAAATACATCACAATCGGCAGAGCAACAGTAATGACTTCTGCCAAAAAAATATGTTGATCTCCAAAGGGCATCCACGAGCCGATTGCAAATGGCACGGCTCTATGTAATCCACCTTGGGTGTACACACCAAGAATCAAAGATACAAAACCCATAAGTGCGCCCAAAAGTGCAGATCCAAGAAAAAATAACAGTGCATTTTTCAAAATATATTTTTGATTGATCAAATTTGTACCAAGCACAAGATACCCAATATATACAAATAACGGAAAACGAATAATATATTTGAGACTTGAAACTACTTCCCATGGATATACGTTTGAAATGGACAGAAATGCCGAAAATAAAAAAAGGGCATACACAAAAAGACCGGGCAAATATATAGTCTGGCGTTCTCCATTGAGCCATCGATACACACAATTTACACCAAATGCAATGAGCAATGCCACAGCCCAGACATCTACCATTGGGGCAAAAAATCCCAAAAATTGTGGGAAGTAATCTTGCAAAAAAAATCTAAAAGACTCAAGCCGGAAAGTCCAGTGCATCATGGGTGCAAGAAAAACTAGAATATACAAACCATACTCTAGATAAAAAGATAATAGTAAAATCCCGGCGATAAGCAAAATACATAGTAATAACAAAAATCCTTTTGATACCACAAGAACGGCCAAGAATCCCAAGATTGCTAAAACCCATGCAAACCATATAATAAATGGGGTTTGTTTTTTCATACGTTGATAGGCTTACCCGCAGAATGTGTGAGCTTACGAGGCATTGAATACACAAAAAGTAAGAATAGTATACCAAGAAAAAATGATTATTTCAATAAAAAATTGACCTATGGTATCAAGAGGCGTTATACTATATTCCATTAGAGAATACTCATAATATGATTACATATGAACTCAAAAACTTTTACCCTATCTCTCATCCGAAACCCCGGCCGAATCTTAAATGCACTCAAACGAAAATTGCTCAAACTCGAAACCTATGAGGGCAAAGCCTGCATCACACAATTCGAAATAGAAACTTTGCAATACTATGCAAAGCGAGCGACAAGAGGAATAATCGAAATAGGGGTACTCGATGCAGGCACTACACGTGAAATGGGTCTTGTCGCGCATGTACCTATCTACGGCATTGATCCACTCATTCCCGATAGTATGGATAGCAATTTGCACGGAAGTATTGATATTGTGAAAAACAACATGAAATTTTACACACAGTTTCATTTTTTCAATGACTATAGTTACAACGTAGTAAAAACCTGGGATAACGCGTTTGATTTTATCTTCATCGACGGCGACCACCGATATGACGCAGTCAAACAAGATTTTGAAGACTGGTATCCCCTACTTTCAGACAATGGGTTTGTTGCATTTCATGATGCTGCTCCGGTCACCTCAGACCCACACAATCCTCATCAAGGGTATGAGGGACCAATTCGTCTCGTGGAAGAATTGGGTAGTTTTGATGGACTAAAATATATTGGATCTTATGATTCTTTGGTGGTGTTTCAAAAAAATTCTTCATGATACAGGATACAGATAATACGATACAAAATAAAAAAACTTCTATCTCATTGATAGAAGTTTTTTAGACATGGTTGTATATTATTATTTTAATAATTCAATAAACTCCTCAACTTCCATACCGGCATCATCGATAATACCATTTAATGTCCCTCGTGGAATTTCTTTTCTCCCATGAATTGGTATCACTACCATGTGTTCTCTATTATCTTTCATCATATAGTGACTGCCTTTTTGCCGAGAGAATACAAACCCTGCTTTTTCCAAGCCCCTGATACATTCTTTTGCAGTGATGATTGGAAGTGGTGGCATATCGTATTATACAGCGTTTGGAATAACCACTGTTTCAAACGTATCCAGACTGTTTTCTTCGGGAACAGGTTGGTTTCGAGCAAGCAACTCTTCTACATATAGTTCTATTGCTTCTTTGATATATTTTTTAGTTTCTTCAATACTTGAACCAAAGGTATGGCAACCAGGTAGTGTGGGAACATATGCATGAAACGTATTGTTTTCATCCGGTTCAATAATGACTCGATAGGTAAAAAATTTCATCATAAGATATTTCTTACGTATTAACTTACCATTAGTATAGCAAGGCCTGCGTTTTTGTCAAAAACCAGTCTTGTAGTTGGATATATGACTATGTTTTAGAATACGCGAGCCATGGGACAAGGGATGGGTTGCGGTCACGAGTAACGCACGGAGTGCTATAGCACATTTTATGATATTTGTCAAGATACGAGAGATCTGTTATGATATATCTAGATAAAACTAGACCAAACACGATGACCTAAAAAAGGAGAAAAAATGAGTCACGGCTATCACATTGCGGTGTATCATTGTCATCAGGCAGTGGAAAAAATGCTCAAAGCAGTACTCAATGAACACGAAAAAGACATTCCAAAAATTCATCACTTGGTACGCTTGCTTGGGCTTACTGGACTTGAGGCACCTCCCACAATTGCACAAGCGATTGCGGATCTCAACCCACATTACGCGCCAATTCGTTATCCCGATCTTGGCTTTCGTCCAAACTTCATATATACCTATACTAGAAAAAATACAGAGGAAATTATTGGCTCCGCTAAACAAATTATTATATGGCTAAAAACACAAATCCAATAATCGACCGCCTACTGAAAAGTTATCTGACAGAAGTCGCCAAAGACATTCATATTGACGATGTATTTTTGTTTGGAAGCGCGGCGACAAACCGTATGCGCACGGACAGTGATATTGATGTCATTATCATATCAAAAGATTTTGAGCACATTCCATATATGCGACGTCTCCAGTTGCTATCACGAGCAAATCTACCACTCGCACAACAAGTCGCCATCGACAGTTTTGGCTACACCCCCGAAGAATTCGCCGAAATGGATACAGTGGACTCGCCAATTCTCAGACAAATCAAAAAAGAAGGATATTTTATCTAAGCACCTATCACTAATAAAAACAATCTATTAGTATATACCCTCTCCACACTCAACTTTTTTCTCCAATAAAAACTCCATTCTTATATCTACACACATCAAACGCCATCTGTATGAACTTTTTAGAATCCATGGCCGACCCAAACAATACGCGCCGATTAGCTTTGCCGTGGCGATTTGCATTGCAATTAATACATCTGTAAAACAGGTACGTGGCCTCGTGATAGACATTGAATATCCTGGATATGAATCAGTAATAAAAAACTCCCCGAAGGGAGCTTTTGAAAGTATTATAGCAACTCAGAATCAAAAGTCTTGTACAATACAATATGTCTTGCATGCGTGTTATTCCTCATGCTATCTTTTCCGTATACGTGTATCTGTCACTATCCATACATACGAAGAGATTTCAGAAATTTTTATTTTTTCCTCGGATACACATCAAAATCTTCCACGAGTTCTGCAGCATATAATATGGTGGCTTGAATATCTTCTTTTGTCAATTGAGGAAAATCCAATAGAATTTCATCACCGGTTCTCCCTACGGCAAGCATACGTAAAATTTGTTCAACCGCAATACGAGTACCACGAATAACCGGTTTGCCAACCAATTTTTTTGGATTTATTTCAATACGTTGTAACAATTCTTTTGTATCCATATTATCATGATTATCTAGATATACTATATCAATCAACCACTGATTTGTCAATAAAAAAAACTCCCCGTGTCAAACTATCCACATCAACCTATCAAATACTAAATAGATATGAAACAAATATACAAAACGAATATTAGGCAGATATTATGACGAATATTAGTGAACGATCACTAATATTCGTTTCATATATGATAAATATTTGTCTAATATTCGTAATATATCTTGCTCAGTTGCTGTATTGCTACATTGTTTTATTGTCCAAAAAACCAACACCGCCCTTGTGGGACGGCGTGGTATGCGTGTGGACCCGGCGGGATTCGAACCCGTACTGCGCATCTGTCGAGAATGGCCGGCTACCATTACCTCACGAGCCCTAGATCTCACTACGCACCGCACAGTATACCATATCTATACATAATACAAAAGAACACTTTTTACAAAGTGTTCTTTTTTTCGACAGATGCTTTGACTCGTGAAACGAGCCAGCCATATTTCATTATTAGAATATCATAAACTATAATTCCTGTCAATCAAACTATCCACAACTCATAACTATATGTAATTAAAGTAACCGGAAGTAACCGGAAGTAACTATAAGAAACTAAAGTTACATTAAGTTACCTATAGTTACTTTTAGTTACCTCTAAATTACTAGAACAAACCACTCTCCACCCACCAATAATAATTTATTCTGAATTCTAAATTCAACATTCTTCATTCTTCAATCTTAAATCTTAAAAAGTTTTATCCCTTATTCAACAATAAGGAATTCTGTAGTATACATCTTTATTATTTAGTAAAAAAGATGTCCACTATGGAACCTCGGCGTGCTGGGTCGATCGTTTTGAGATCGTCAGACACGCCGGGTATTTGAACCGGCTCGTACCCGACCGGGGAGGTCAGGCAGAGCCAGGGGGGTAGGTCGCATCGGCAGAGGTCAGCGTCCGATGCGAAAGAGGACCCGCCGTCGTCCACCGAATCGACGGACTATGGCGGGCGAAGAGGGAAGGAACAACCCACGAGCCGAGCTGACATCAGCTCGCGGGTTGAGGTGGGGTTAGGGGGTGGCGATGCAGAACCTGGTTTGCGGGTTGAGAACCCCGCAGGCACCCAGGTAGACTGCGTCGTAGAAGCACTCGCACAGCTCAGTCGAGTTCGTGGCCGAGATGGTCACGAAGGTCGACCCAGCCGGGAGCACGTCAAAGCCACCCGTTGCTGTCATCACGTTTGGTGGCTGGTCGAAGTTCATCACCCGACCTTCCACCGTGATAACCGCCAGCTGATCCGCGCCACCCGGACACGTGCCGATTTGCTCGAACACACACCCGGTGGCTGGATTACACGAGTCGTTGCTGCAGAGGTTGCCGTCGTCGCAGGCCAAGGGTGGCCCGCCCTGGCACTGCCCACCCGCGCACGTGTCTGCCGTCGTGCACAGGTTGTTGTCGCTACAGGGCTGGCCGTTCATGGGTGTCGTCTCATTGACGCACCCGATGCCCGGCTGGCAGGTGTCGCTCGTGCAGTCGTTGCTGTCGTCGCAATCCCCGTCCACGCTGCACTCGCAGGCAGGGAAGTTTGCACAGTCGGGGTCGTCGCAATCCGGACTATAGATTCCGAAGAACCAGTCCGCATCGCCATCAACTCCGTCCGCGCAATCGTTTTCGCCATCAGGCCATTCATCGCCGTCAGCATCCTCATAGGGCAAGTACACCCCGAAGGACGCCGCACAGGCAAATCCATAGCCCTCAGGCACATTCGCCTCGGTCTTCAAAGACGAGTCTGCCTCGTCGCCATTTGCTACCTGACAAGCCGGTGGAGAACAGATCGGGGCTTGCGCACCCTCACTGCACATTTCTCCGATCGTCGGGCAGACAAACGCCGAATGCACGCACTCCTGCGCCTCCTGATCACAGGTATCGGTGGTGCAAAACTCGCCATCGTCGCAGTCGTTGGGGTTACCAAGGCAGACCCCGCCGATGCAGGTATCGTTCACCGTGCAGACATCTCCGTCGTCGCACGGGTTGCTGTTATTGGTGAACACACAACCCGTTTCCGGGTCGCATGAGTCGTTCGTGCAGGGATTGGCGTCGTCGCAGATGGCCATGAGACCACCGCAGATGCCAGCCTCGCACTCGTCCAGTGCTGTGCACTCGCTACCGTCGTCGCAAAGGGTGCCGTCCATCGGCCCGCCCTCGTTGACACACCCCGTCGTGGGGTTGCAGGAGTCTGCGGTACAGGGGTTCGCATCGTCGCAGTCGAGGTCGTCCTCTCCTGCGATGCAGACCCCACCCACGCACATGTCGTTCTCCGTGCAGATGTCTCCATCATCGCACGGGTTTGTGTTGTTTGTGTTGACGCAGCCGGTCGCGGCGTCGCAGTTGTCGTTCGTGCAGACGTTGCCGTCGTCGCAGTCCGTCTCCGGACCTGCGACGCAGACTCCGCCCGCGCAGGTCTCGCCGATCGTGCATGCGTCACCGTCGTCGCACTGAGCCGTGTTGTCCTGGTGGACGCACGATCCCGTGCCACTATCGCACGAATCCGTCGTGCACGGGTCGCCATCGTTGCAGAGGCTGGCGACAGCCTCGTCGATCTGTCCATCGCAGTCGTTGTCCACCCCGTCGCACACCTCCAGTGCGCCGGGGTTGACGCACTTGGCACAGACACTCATGGCCGGGACCTTGCAGTCCACTGCCTTGGGGTCTGCGCCACAAACGGGCGCATCGTCTTTCCAGTTGAAGTCGCAATCAGCCTGACCGTTGTAGCCAGACTTGAGAGCTCCTTCAACCGTCGCGAGTGGGTTGCAGTCCTGGTCGTCGGGGTATCCGTCCCCGTCGACGTCGCACTGCTTTCCCCCATCGCTCGTCGTGCCGTTGTCCGTCGGCTGCGGGGTCTTGCGGGTGACCTTCACTGAGGTGCCCGCCTCATCGTTACATCCCGACATGACCAATGTCGGGAAGGTGGCCAAAATGGCCGTGAGCAGAAACGCGAAGATCGCGCTTACGGCACTGCTCTGCCGAGTCGACTGACCGCCGACCAAGGTTTTTTCCGTGGAGCGCATCGCTGCGTCCTCCTCCTCGCGCCCTTTCGAGGGCGCATTTTGAAGTTCAACGGCCAAGGACTAGCCCCGACCGCGGTCACCACGAGCACTCTGCCCGCGGTGACCTCTCCCTGAGTACCGACGAAAAGCCGGTAAACTCTAGGTTGTGTGGGTAGTATTTTCCTCCCCTATCAGGGGAGGCGAGGTGGGGTCTTTAGCAAAACAAAATTCATCTTACAAAAGACCCTCTCTTCCTCCAAAGGACGGATCAGCCTTTGGCTGAAACTCCCCCGGTTCGACTGAGCTCACCGAAGTCTGGTAGGGGGAGAATTTAGCACACACACAACCTAGAGTTTAACACTCAGAAAAAAATAATACGAAAAACTTCCGTTTTGAAAAACGGATTAAATCGGTAAGTTGTAAGGAACTCAGATTATTGGGTACGTGCTATATAGCAGTAAACTCATGCAGAATGAGTATTGTGACATACAGTACGTAACCAAGAATTATAAATTCACCTAATTTCTAATTCACCTAATAAAATATCAAATTCCAAAAAATCAAATTTTTTTAATTTCTTTGAATTACGAAACGTCATCCCGACCGGAGGCCTTATGAAATAAAGGCCGTAGCGGAGGGATGATGAGAGATTTCGTAATTCACAATAATTTTGGTCATTTGATTATTAGAAATTTTATTAGGTGAATTAGACAATTAGCTTTCGGCAATGAGCTCAAGCCGAATGGAAATTAGGTGAATTTTCAATCTTCCCACATCTTACCACCATACCCACTCAAATAAATCAAGTAGTGCATGCCAATAATATGTGGAAACGGGATGTGCATTCGCCGACTGTCTCACCGAAGTGAAACTATCGAACATATACACATCCCGACCCTCCTTGAGGACGACTTTCCGAAAAGCGGAATTGTCTTACACTGCATGGTCGTCCGGCACGCAGTGGTGGAGTTGGGCGTGATGCCCTTTTGGTTTGGAGGCTCCACGCCTCCGAAACGACCTTCTACAGTTGACTGAACCAACTGCAGGAGACCTCTGTGATTCCGTTCCCGATAGGGACGAAACTACACGAGGCTCCGGTCGGCCCTTCATCGATCTGCCCGTCGCAGTCGTTGTCGAACTGATCATCCGTCGTATCATGGCCCATTTGAGGACCATTGAGAAACGAACCATCAGTCCAGAACAACGACGTCGTGCCACTAGGACACGTGGGTGGCACGCTCCCAACCTCATCGAACTTGATGAGAAGGAAACGCGCGCCACCCGACGACTGGCACAGTCGCGAAGGTCCGATCAAGTCGTCCCGCGCATCGTCGCAGTCACAGTTGGGGGCTTGGGGAGCCTCCGGGTGACCACAGGCGATGCGCCCATCTTTGTCTTGGTCGCCCTCGACTACGACATGGAGGCAGAAGCCTCCAACGCAGGTGTCCGTGGTGAACGGATCTGCGTCGTCGCAGTCGCTGGCGTTCTCACACTCTGGCGGGGGGGGAGGAACGGGGGTGTAGATGCAACCCCCATCCTCGCAAGTGTCCGTGGTGTCGAGATTGCCGTCGTCACAATCGTTGTCGATCGTGCACTCGGGCAAGAGCTCGTGGACACATCCCTCTTCGGGGTCGCACGCGTCGGCCGTGTTCGGATCAGCGTCGTCGCAGTCGATGTCGGTGCCGGGCTGGCAGTTGCCGTCCGAACACTTGTCGCCATCGGTACATACGTCGCCGTCGTCACAGCTGAGCGTGTTTTCGAGGTGGGCGCACCCGCTAGCCGGGTCGCACGCGTCGGTGGTGCAGATGTTGCCGTCGGAGCAAGACACGGGTGTTCCGTGGCAAGCCCCTCCGAGACAAACGTCGTCACTCGTACACATGCTTCCGTCGTCGCAGGCTGCCGTGTTGGGCGTGTATTGACACACGCCCGAGGTGGGGTGGCAGGTGTCGGTGGTGCAGACGTTTCCGTCGTTGCATACCTTCGCGGCGCCTTTGCAGACGCCGGCCTGCCAAACGTCGTTGATCGTACAGGGATCTGCATC
>JACPGR010000032.1 GCA_016182415.1 Candidatus Magasanikiibacteriota bacterium | reverse complement strand
CCACTTTTTTCTTTCACCTCCCCCTCTACTAAGGCGTGATAAATTTTTTTTATTTTATACGCACGAAATTGTTCAGACAACCTAGAGGCTCCTTTACTTGTTTTTGCAAATAAAATTATTCCAGAAACCGGTCTATCAAGTCGATGTAATAATCCTAGAAAAACATTGCATGGTTTATTATATTTCTGTTTTATATACAATTTTACTTCATCCATCAAAGTTGAGTCTCCTGTCTCGTCACCTTGCACCAAAACGCCGGCTGGTTTGTAGACAGCGATGAGGTGATTGTCTTCGTACAATATTTTTATCATAAAATCATTAAAACATGAAAGCATAAAAGCAATATCACTATTTACGTTTTTATGCTTTAATGTTCTGGTATTTTAATACTTTAATATACACTCCATCGTGAAAAAATCCCACATGGTAATAAACGACCTTCTTTGTTTAGGTTTGAGACGGGGGAATCCCCCGTCTCTACGTGAACGGCTTCCTCAATCGCCAATTCCCCTTTTTCAAATTCACCACCAAATTTTTGTAATAATGGTTTTAAATTATTTTCATAGGCAATCGATGAATACCCGGACGCATAGCCATTGATCAAAAAGAACAATGGTTTGTCAGAAAGTAACTGAGCGCACATTTCAAGAAGCTGGGGCAAATGTTCTTCTATTTTCCATAGCTCTTTATGTGGACCGTGTCCGAATGCAGGTGGATCAAGCAAAATTCCTTCATATTTTTTTTCACGCTTAATCTCGCGACGAACAAATTCTCGCGCGTCATCCAAGATCCAGCGAATAGGTTTATCACTCAATTTTGAAATCTCTGCATTTTCTCGTCCCCATTTGATTGCCACTTTTGACCCATCCACATGCGTGACTGACGCACCCGCTTGCGCCGAGATTAAACTGGCTCCACCGGTGTATCCAAACAAATTCAAGACACGTAGATTTTGAGTTTTGGATTTTGAGTTTTGGATTTTCGTCCGCATCCACTCCCAGTTTGGTTCTTGTTCAGGAAACAGACCAGTATGTTTAAACGTACTTGGATGTATCCACATCTTGATACCACCAAAAGAAATTTGCCACCGCTCAGGTGCACCTTTTTTCAAATTCCAATCACCGGTGCGTCCATCTCGACTAAAACTTGCGTCAGCATCATTCCATTTTGATATAGTCAAATTTTTCTTCCACAGGGCTTGCGGATCCGGACGACGACCGCTAATAAATTAACCAAGGTTGTGTATCATATTTTAAAGAACAATTGTAATTTTGATCCTAATTTAGTGTAATCATAATTATCTGATATTATGTAGAATTATTTCCAATTAAGAGTTATTAACAATATAACTTGTCATAGAGATAATTTTAATAATAGACCCAAACTTATCCCTTATCTCAATTTTATCTCCATTTATCTCAAAATATTTCTATTGTAAAATCTGTTACTTAACACCTACTCCACAAAATCCATTCTAAAATTCTTCCCATGATCTTTGAAACCAAGAGATTCATAGAGTCGATGTACACTTTCTTTTTCATATCTACTTTGACCAATCAATTTACGACACCCAAGTTCTTTTGATTTATCTATCATCATGGTTACCAGTTGTGTACCAACCCCTTTTCCACGTTGTGATCCCTCCACAAACACATCTTCCATGAGTCCATACGGCTCAATGTGTAAATCATTATAAACAATATATAAATATGCATGCCCGACTTCTGCATCGTGTTCTAGTGCAGAAAAACGGATTGCATATCCACGATTTTGTTTTTGTTCATGTATTTCCATACTTTAGCAATTAGTGACAATATCTTTAAGTATTTTACCAAGCTTATCTGAATCGAGTCCACCTATATCTTTTTCAAAATCTCCTGCCACCACATTATTATGAGTATTTTTTGTAGGATTATAGCCTATCACACTCCAACCTTTTTTTTCATAATGTTCTAATTCTTCAGTAGTAAATACATGATTATTATAAAAGATAGTATCGAGTTTGCGTGGAAGATACTCTTCAAGTTCAGCAATAAAATCACACAAACATCGTGGCCCCGTCTCACCATCTTGCTCATAGGCATTTCCCATCACATATACCAATTTTGCATTTTTATTTTTTTTAATTGCTTCCATAACACCCGGGACAACAAGTGTCGCTACAATACTACAATACAAACTACCTGGACCAAGAATAATCACGTCAGCTTCTTCAAGTGCTTTGTGCGCGCCTTCAAAAAACGATGGGGCAGGTTCAAGCCATGCCCGTTTTATTCGTAGTGAAGTGTCATAGGTAGGTCTGTCTATTTCATGCTCACCGACAACGGTGGTGCCATCAGTCAGCTCTACTACGAAATCTGTCGTATCAAGTGTAACAGGATATACACGTCCCATTGCCTCGACTGCCTGATGCAAGGCCTTGAGTGCCTGCAAAAAATCTGCGCCATATTGTTGCGCTAAAACCAAAAATAAATTACCCACATTATGGCCATCTAATTTTCCGGCATGTTCGAATCTATTTCGATAAAAAATTTTCTTGAGTATATTGTGATCATAGCAAGACATGGCAAGTACCGCGCGCATAATATCACCCGTCGGCAAAACACCAAACTCTTTTCGAAAAAAACCAGAAGACCCGCCGGAATCACTCATGGTAATAATTGCGGATAAATTGATATGCTCGATAAATGGTTTGAGTGCATTGATAGAAATTGCAGCTCCATTTCCTCCTCCGATGACGACGATGTTTTTTTTGTTCATAGCATTGATTTAGACAGATTCAAACTGATTATACGAAACAAATTAAAACAAAAACTTTACAAACTTTCAACCTTGTTAAACCCCAAAAAATTTATACACCCGTTCATCTTCAAGCGAGTCCACAACCAAATCCGCCTC
This sequence comes from Candidatus Magasanikiibacteriota bacterium, assembly GCA_016182415.1. Classification (GTDB taxonomy): domain Bacteria; phylum Patescibacteriota; class Patescibacteriia; order Magasanikbacterales; family UBA922; genus JACPGR01. The sequence continues at coordinate 5,273 of JACPGR010000032.1, read as the reverse complement.
TAAAAAATCTCCAAAACTCCAGCGCGGGTCTGGCACGGCGATACATTTCATACCTGCACGTTTGGCAGCGACCACTCCATTTTCTGCATCTTCAAATACGACGCAATTCTCAGGTTCTACTCCCAACTTTTCTGCGGTATACAGGAAAATTGCAGGATCAGGCTTGCCGACAAATTTGACATGGTCACTTGAAACACATGCTTCAATATATGAAGACCATCCAAAACGAGCAACAGTACGCTCGACTGCAGTAGTAGGTGCGCCAGATGCAATTGCCTGCCGTATACCACTACGTTTTACTTTTTTAAACAATGCTGTTGCTCCAGGCATTTCCTGCGTCAATACACTATAAATCTCGTGCTCCCACGATGTTCGCTCAGCTACTAATTCGTCAACCGTCTCAGGAAACCCATATTGTTGTTTCAAATGTGTCAGATTTTCTCGAATACTTCTACCCGAAAAAAACTTGATTAGATCTTGAGTAAGTTCAATATTTCGCGCTCCAAACCACACTTCATCCTTTACCATCCAGTGTTGCATACTATCGATGAGGAGTCCGTCCATGTCGTAGATTACGGCGTTATATTTCATGGCATTGATTTAGACAGATTAAAACTGATTATTTTTTTGAATACTCATGATAGCGAGCCAAACGTTTTACTTCTAAACTGTCATTACCAAAATTAACAAGCAAACCAACTTCTATACCACTCGCTTTTAAATACGAGATGGTTTGCATTTTAAAAATATTTGGCATTTCACCAACTACTGCCTTGAGTTCAATTACAACTTTATTTTCTACTACTAAATCAAGACGGAAGTTGGTTATCAGATTATTTCTAAAATATATATCAATTTCTTTCTCAATCTCAAACAACAAATTCTCCTGACCTAACGCAATAATCATTGCACGATGATACACATGTTCTGGATAGCATGGTCCAATTTCACGATGGACAGCCATAGCTACCCCAATAAGCTTTCTTGTCAATTCCTCCTCCTTATACATAATATATGCAAATATCAATCAGTTTAAATCTGTCTAAATCAATGCATTTATTCCACCGTCACACTCTTCGCCAAATTCCTCGGCCTATCCACATCACGCCCGAGTTCAACTGCGATATAGTAGGCAAATAATTGCAAAGGAATTGTATTGAGTAAAGGCTCAAGCAACTCCATCGTGTCAGGTACATAGAGTACATCATCTGTCAGCTCTTTTGCCCCTTCATCTCCTTTTGTTGCGATGAGTAAAATCGGAGCTTTTCGAGCTTTGATTTCTTCCACATTACTACGCATCTTATCATAAAGCTGATCTTTTGTCATAATCGCCAAAACTGGAAAATCAGACGCGAGTAAGGCGTTGACACCATGTTTCATCTCACCTGCAGGATACGCCTCACTATGAATATATGATATTTCTTTAAGTTTATGTGAACCTTCAAGTGCAACAGGAAAATTAATTCCACGCCCCAAAAATAAAAAGTCTTTATAATCTTTGTATTTTAATGCCATTTCTTTAATCAAATCCTTTTGCTCCAAAATTTCATGCATTTTTGCGGGAATTTCACGAAGTGCTTTGAGCAAACGCTGGCCGGTCGCAGGACTTACACGTTTGAGTCGACCAAATTGGAGAGCATACAGAACCATGATTGCAACCATATTTGTATATGCTTTTGTGGATGCAACCGCAAGCTCTGGTCCGGCATGAATATAGGTACCCCCATCAGTTTCGCGTGCAATCGTTGAACCTACTACATTGACAATTCCCCGAACAAAGGCACCTTTTCGTTTTGCTTCTCGAAGTGCTGCCAAGGTATCGGCAGTTTCACCAGACTGCGAGACTCCAAACACAAGTGTATGTTCATCCACAATTGGATCTCGATAACGGAATTCACTTGCCACGTCTACTTCGGTTGGTATTCCTGCTAGTCGTTCGAATGCATATTTACCCACCATCGCCGCATAGCTTGCAGTACCGCAGGCAATCAAAATTACACGGTTGACACTACGCATCTCATCATCACTCATATTCAAACCCCCAAGATTTGCCGTGCCTTCCAAAAGATTATATCGTCCACGAATCGCATCTTCAAACACCGTTGGCTGGTCAAATATTTCTTTGAGCATAAAATGATCAAAACCTTGTTTTTGTGCTTGGGTCTCGTTCCACTCGATTTCTTCTACATGTTTTTCAATCGCTTCATCTTTGAGATTGTAAGTTTCCATGTTATCTCGAGAAATCTCCGCCACTTCACCATCTTCAAGAAATATCACTTTTTTGGTATAGGCAAGCATCGGGGTCGCATCACTTGCGATATAATGTTCACCCTCACCAATACCGACGACAAGCGGACTTCCCAATCGAGCGGCAACCAATAAATCAGGATGATCCGCATGCATCACCACAAGCCCATAGGTCCCGCGAACATGTGCAAGCGCATGCTCGACGGCCAAACGCACGTCTGGTGTTTCATTATGTATTTTTTGTTGTTCATAATGAAATTCGATTAAGTGCGCCAAAATTTCTGTATCCGTTTGTGTTTTAAATTCATGCGTATCTCCTAAGTTAGTTTTGAGCTCACGATAGTTTTCAATAATCCCATTATGAACCAATACCAATTTTCCATCACACCCAAAATGTGGATGCGCGTTTTCTTCCGTCACTCCACCATGTGTCGCCCACCTGGTGTGCGCAATTCCAACAGTACCTTCAACTGTATGATCTTTTAATTTTTCATCCAGATTATCAATTCGCCCAACTGATCGGACTCGGTTTATTTTACCATCTTGTGCAATCGCAACTCCGGCGCTGTCGTATCCTCGATATTCGAGACGACGCAGACCTTTTACCAAAATTGGCAAGGCTTGTTTGTTTCCAATGTAGGCTATTATTCCGCACATATGATTTTATATTATTTATAGAAAGATTGAACTCACATTTCCATAATTACCACAATTAACCGAAAATCAAATTAAAATTATGGAATATTTTGGTAATTATGGAGATGTGTGTTCTATTTAAACAAAGTTTCAATCAACTTTAAATCTAATTCTTCAAAATTTTCAACTTGAAAATTCGCGCGTGAATAATCTCCACTACACCAACGCGGATCAGTCACTACAACAACTTTTGCACCACTTGCAATTGCTGATCTATATCCATTTTGACTATCTTCAAAAATAATCGTTTCTTCCGGACTTACCCCAAGCTGTTTCATCGCTTCTAAATATATATCCGGTTTTGGCTTACCTGGCATATTGTAATCTCTTGCTGAAAAGTTCATCGGAAAATATGTTGAAATATCTTTCAGGGAGAGGCATAGGTTTATCCAATGCATAGGTGAGGACGAAACAATAGCAAGTGTAGTACCATGCGTTTGCAATTCATCCAAAAAAGATTTTACTCCGGATAATAAATTACTTGACTTATATACGTCTATTGAAATTTTTTCGTAGGCATTCTCAAGCTCTTCTTGTGATAATGCATAACTATATTTTGAGCGAATAATCTTACCAATATCAACTAAATTCAAACCCAAAATCTCTTTCTTAAATTCATCAGTAAAATTGATTCCTAAATCAGAAAATAACTTTTCTTCATATTGAGGCCAATACAATTCGCTATCTACGAGAACTCCATCCATGTCAAATAAGACGGCTTTCAACATAATTATTTCACGATATTAAACTCCATCCCCACCTTCACAAACCCCGCCACACACGCATCCAAATCTTCCCGTGTATGCCCTGCAGAAATCTGCACGCGAATACGAGCTTGATCTTGTGGTACGACCGGATAGCTAAAACCGATGACATAAATCCCTTCGTCAAGAAGTGCATTTGCCATACCTTTTGCGACTTTTGCATCATAGAGCATCACCGGCACAATCGGGTGGTCAGTGCCATGGAGTTCAAATCCAGCCTCACTCATTTTTTCTCGAAAATATTTGGTGTTTCCCCGCAAAGTTACCAAACTATCTTTTGTTTCACTGAGCAATTCCAAAATCCGAATCGATGTACCCACCATCACCGGCGCAAGTGTATTTGAAAATAAATACGGACGAGATCGCTGTCGCAAATAGTCGATAATTTCTTGTCGCCCGGAAGTGAAGCCACCCGTCGCACCACCGAGTGCTTTGCCAAATGTAGAAGTAATGATATCAACTCGACCTTGCACTCCGCAATACTCCGGAGTACCACGCCCGGTTTCCCCCGTAAACCCAGTCGCATGTGAATCATCTACCATCACAAGCGCATCATACTTGTCTGCCAAATCGCAAATTTCCTTGAGCTTTGCGATGTCCCCATCCATACTAAATACCCCATCTGTCGCAATCATGCGGAATCTCTTATCTTGCGTTTTTTGCAAAATTTCTTCAAGCTCTTCCATATTGCTATGCGCATATCGATGTCGCTCCGCTTTGCACAACCTAATGCCGTCAATAATTGACGCATGATTGAGTTGGTCTGAAATAATCGCGTCTTCTTCACCAAGTAATGTTTCAAACAATCCTCCATTTGCGTCAAAACATGATGAATACAAAATCGTATCATCAGTTCCCAAAAACTCACTGATTTTTTTCTCAAGTGTTTTGTGTTGTTCTTGCGTCCCGCAGATAAAACGAACCGAACTCATCCCATAGCCCCACTTGTCCAAAGTCTCATGCGCGGATTTGAGTACTTCAGGATGATTTGCAAACCCCAAATAATTATTGGCACAAAAATTGAGGACCTCTTTTCCGTTTGTGGTGATGGCAACACCTTGTTTGGATTGCAAAAAACGTTCGTCTTTGGAGAGACCTTGATCTTTTATTTCAGATAGCTGTTGTTGCAACAATTGTTTCATTTGAGAAAACATATTTTTTATTTTAAATATGGAGATAAGATAGAGATAAGATAGAGATAAGATAGAGATAAGATAGAGATACGTTGAGATACCTTAAGATATATTGAGATAAAATAGAGATACGTTGAGATAATTTTTATCTCAATATATCTCAATTTTATCTCTACTTATCTCAATCTATCTCAACCTATCTCAATCTATCTCTACCTATCTCTACCCATTATTTATCTTTATCCTGCTTGTGCCAATTTGAAATTTGATTATTAACTTTAATTTTTAATTGTTCATGTATATAGTTATTATGTATAATACCACTATATTAACAGTATCATACTAGACAAATTATATAATCTCATTTACACTCTTTACTTGTAGGGGTAATCAAATTGAGAAGCAAAATCATTGTGTTCATGTGGGCAATTTT
>JACPGR010000027.1 GCA_016182415.1 Candidatus Magasanikiibacteriota bacterium | reverse complement strand
ATAAATGTATCATTGGAATAGGCAATATAATAGACCGTGCCAGCCGCATTATTATTGGCATCCCAGGCTAAATCAATTTGATTTTCACCATTTTCCGTGGCTGTAAAATTGCTCGGAATAGCTGCAGGCGTATAAGTTGCCATTTCAGTGGCATAACTTGAGGCGCCATACTGATCATAGGCCCAGATATTGAAGGCATAGACACGGTTGGGTGAAAGACCAGTGATAGTGGTATTGCTCGTACCATTGAAGGTACGCGAGCTGAGATCACTGTCTGACGATGAAGTAAAGGCTGTGTCACCGGTCGTAACCCCGCTTCCTGCTTGTTTGTAAAAAATTTTATACTCGGTAAAATGATCTTCAGTCGAAGCCGCACCAAAGGTGAGCGTTAGGGTGGTCGTCGCAGCACCCCCGGCAGTCAAATTTCCGGGAGCAGTCGGATCCACGGTATCAACTACAAAGGCGGCAGTGGTCGCACTACTGCCATTTGCCAAATCATCAACCGGTGTCAGCCGGATATAGACTGTGTCATCGCTTGTGCTTGCAAGATCCGTAGCTGCATTCCACACAATAGTCAGCGTTACTTGATTATCACTCGCCACATCCGTATCAATGCTACTGATATTGCCCGTACTTGTCGTAACACTGCCCGTGCTCGCAGTGACGCTTGACAAGGTCGAACTCGTCCAACTCGTGCCATTGGTCGAGTGTTCGACAATGAGCGACGTGGCAACTGCATCTGTATCTTGCAGGACCGCGCTTATCGTTACGAGCCGCGTGCCGCTCGTAGATTGACTCGGAGTTGAGGTTACAACCGTTGGCAAGGTATTTACAACTGTATAGGAAATATCAGAAAGAGTTACGTCATTTAAAAAATCATCACTAGCCCAAATTTTAAAATAATAGGTGCCGGGCGCGATACCGGATGTAATGGTGCTGCTCGTGGTAACAGCTACGGCTAAATTGCTGTCATCGCTATTGTCCCATTCCGTGGCTGTGCCAGTGCGATTTTGCACATCGCTTTGAGTCGTGCCATACCAAATTTCATAGTGATCAAAATTAGTATCACTCGCCGCTGTCCAAGACAAATGAACACTTTTACTGGTAGCAACCACAACCGTCAGATTGGCTAAAGACGCCGGATCGCGCGTATCAAGCGCAAAAGCCGAGCTCGTGGCGTAGGAACCATTATCAAAGGTATCATTGGCTACCACTCGCAATTTGGCAATCGAAATATCTTGATCCGGCGCATCAGTGCCAGCGAGCCATTGGAAGGTAATCAACTTATCTCCAGCCGACGTATCAATCCCACTAATCTGTCCTGTTGAAGTACTAAAGCCACTCTCTTGTCCACTAATTGTTACATCCCCAAGTGTGCTTGATGCCCAGGTACTCCCATTATCAAGCGAGTATTCAATGGTGGTGGTCGTATCATGCAGATCCCCGTCTGCGACCGTAGTGCTTGCTAAGACCGTACCTGCCGCAGTACTTATTTGATAGGCTGTGGGTGCACTAAGGGTTGGCACAGAATTCACCTGGGTCGTATATGCAAAGGCATCGCTGGTATACGTTGCTTCCACTTCTCCGTCCGAGTCAGTGGCGCGGGAACGAACCGTGTTGGTAGTGGAATCTGTAAAATTCGTGGCAGAAATAGTGTAGGACCAACTACTGGTACCGACCGTAGTCACCCACTGCTCACCGTCGGTCCAAATGCTGCCATTCCAATATTTGCTGTCGTTTGATCGCTGAATGGATACATCAATTTGAGAAAGGGTATCATCATGATCCGTCGCAGTACCACTGATGGTGCCGGGCCAGTCGAGGTTGGAGTAACTGCTACTCAGTGAAAAAACGGCGTTTGGGAGGATATAGAGCGATCCATTCTCACCGTCGTTGGCCGTACCTGGACCAAGCCCGCCGCTACGGGAAAAGGTGCCTGTAAAATCCAAAGTTCCTTCAAGCGTGCCAATAGCAATCCGCCCGCCCCCGCCACCGCCGCCATCATGACTTGATCCGTCACCCCCATCACCTCCGTTGGCAGTAATAGATCCATTGCCGGAAATTGAGGTACTGGGATTGAGATAAATACCGCCGCCGGATCCGCCACCCCCGGCATAGAGCGTGGATACCACACCTGCATTGCCATTGGCCACGATAGAACCGGTAACACTGATGGTCGCCGCGGTCAATTGAATCAAGCCACCACCCGCACCACCGGTGGCTCCTGCCGCGCCACCCGCACCACCACCGGAACCGATATTAGCAGGTGTAGACGTCGTGCCATACTTGACACCTCCCGCAGTACTATTGCTCGACGTGCCTCCCGCACCGCCATACCCGGCCCCGCCACCGGCTCCTGTACCATTTCCAGTTCCCAAACCGGTGCCATTGCCATTGGCACCACTTGATTGTCCTCCCTGTAAGCCTTTACCACTTGCGCTTACGGTTCCAGCGATGGATATAGAAGCAGCACTAAAATCAATTTCATAACTCTGCGCAGTGGTATTGGCAGTGTGCGTGAAAGTTCCACCCGAGTCAATGGTTAATGTCCCTGAAATGGTTTGAGTTGTCGTATTTTTTTGTTCCAATGTGGCGCCAGTCTCAATAGTAGTGGTGGTACCAATGCCAATATCTCCCACCAAGGTCAAATTGGCTGTGCCGCGAATAGTAAGCGTGCTAAAACTTCCTGTAGTACCTGTAGGGATAGTTACCGTGTGAGTACTTGTAACAATTACATCATCGGTTGAGGTAGGAAAATCCACTCCCGCAGTACAACTGGAAGAACAACTGCCACCCCAGGTAGTACCCAAATTCCAATCACCGGTCTCAGTGGAAATAAAGTCGCGTTCAATAGTAGCCGATATTTGCGTGGTAGTCGCTACATTGCCATAATCGTCTATGGCAAAAATGCTGTAATACAACAAACCACCGAGAAGATTGGTAAGTGTCGTACTGGTCGTACCGGCACTTGCCAAATTACTGTCCGAGCTCGTGGTCCATTGAGTAGCGCTGCCTGTTCGATTCTCGACATCAGATGAACTAGCGCCCCACCAGATGTCATAGCGATCAAAATTGGTTTCTGTGACTGGTGACCAAGAAACTTTGGTAACACCGGCAGTGCTAGTGGAGACTAGGGTAAAACTCCCGAGATCGGTTGGTGCCTGGTCATCTATTGACATATTTGCCGAAGTAACCGTTGTTCCATCACTACCATCATACGGAGTTACTCTGATCTGAGCTGTAGTGGTGATACCGGAAAAAACCCCGCCTCCATTGGAGGCGGATTTTGAATCCCATACCACTGTCAAAGTGGTTGTAGTCAAGGTCAACTCAGATGCATAGATACTACTGATTTCTGAAGCGGACAAAGGCTGAGTAAAAATGGCAAAATCATCAATATTACCACTCCATTCAGCATTGATGGAAGAAACTGAACCGCCAATAACAAAATTATTTGTCGACAAATCATAGGTAGTAGCTGGAATACCCGTGCCATCAGTAAAGGTAAGAGTTTTTTGAGCGCCATTTATATACACCTTTTCGCGATTAGCATCCCCTGTCAATGAACCATCATATACCAAAGCATAGTGAAACCACGTATCATTGCTCACATCGCCACTATAGGTAAAATATCCCCGATGGATAGATCCATTACTGATATATGAATACAGTCGTTTTATTCCACTCACGGTCACTGTTCGACCAAAAATATATTTATTGGTACCACCATCCTTAGAAAAAAGACCTCTTTCTTCACCGACGGTAGACTGTTTGAACCACCCCATAATCGTAAACGATGAGGCAGAATTCAATTGCGTAATATCTCCTAAATCTATCGTATCATCGGTTCCATCAAACCCAATCGAATTTCCAAACTGACCGCTTTCGGAAAGAAGCGCGCCAGTATAGGTTCCGCCATAATTTCCCATATTATCAGTAATCGAGGTATCAGTATCCTCCATATGCATGAGAACTGTGGGATCATACGGTACCGTATTAGTAGATGCGCCGACATCTATTTGTCTGGTTACATTATTGTCAAGTGCCGTGTTTCCTTGATTCGAAGATACACTTTGAATCTGCATATCATACCAGGTGTTACCTTCGTCAAGCGAATACTCAAATTTATGCGAGGTCGTTACTGTGTCGCTGTCGCTCGTGCCAAGAGTAAAGGTTACATAGCCGCTTCCATCGGTAGCTTGGGAAGAAAACGTGGGTGTCGACGCGCGCGGAATTCCATCACCACTCGCCTCCAATGAATTGGCTCGAAAATAGTGAGTCAAAAAACCCAGTATAACCAATATAATTCCTAAACAAGCGCCAATCACTATCGGCTGCCACGAAGAACCTCCTCGATGGTCGTACCGCAAGTCAGTCAATAAAAAATCCCAAAACTTAAGAGCGCGTTTTTTTTCAAAACACGTTTCCACGAGATCAGCGCGCTGGTATGTTGTCGTATCTTCTTGATCATCCATCATACAAACCAAACTACGTGTGTTATTACTGAATCTGTTCCGTTGTATTTTTTTCTAAAAAATTATTCTTCGAGACCATTGACCGTTTCAATTTCCGTTCAATTTGTTTTCTCGCCGTTCCGGCAATCGCTCCGCCCGCCCACACATCATCTTTTAGTCTTTTTCGATTATACGTTTCCAATTCTTCTCTTATACTCTCTTCTCCATCTCCATATATGGTAACTACTCACCACCCTATGTCTGGTGAACGCAACTCCTGCCGGCAGGCATGGCTATCCTCGTTATCAAAAAGCTCAGCCATCTACTTTTGCGAGAGCCATACCGTCTCATCTTTCATCTGCACCTCGATCTTCATCTGCCCATCTTCGGTGTTGTACATGATGATGTGATTGCTTGTATCAGGGTTGTTCATAATTGGCTTAACGGTTGATTGATTTTATTTATTTTGATTATTCGCACGTATCACAAAAACGCCGTTCTCCAAAAACGACGTCCACCCCTCTGCTGTTTTTGATACAGAAAAATTCCAGGGGTTTTCTCTCGGCATAGATTTTTATTACACGATGAAGTATAGCATATTTTCCCGATACTTGTAAGGAAAAAACCCCAAAACATGGGGATAAATGGAGACTGAATCAGTCTATAAAAAAACAGCTCATTTTTTGAGCTGCCATACTCTCACCCTGCACAGGCAGATGTCGTATATATCACGCCAATCCACTCAAAAAATGATCAAGTCGCATGATGTTCACCCCCTTATAAACCATATCATGTTCCAAACCTTCCGCCACCACTTGATATTGAAATGGAATATGCAATTTTTTTCCAAAATAAAACAAATGTGGCGACACCTGCGTATCGCGCGACTTCACCTCAACGCTAAACCACGGCTTGCCATTCACGGCCACCAAAAAATCCACCTCTCTGCCGGCAGTGTCTCTCAAAAAAAATAGATCTGCCTTATAGCCAAAAAAATCATACAGCAAATGGACGGTTTTGAGCAAATGAGACGCCACCATATTTTCGAGCCGAACAGCCGGATCCTGTATTTCCGACCAATCCCACAAATACAGTTTAGGTTGTTTTTTGAGCGAACGAATTTTTTTCGATGTATAGGGATATATTCGATAGTGATAATAGAATCGTTCTAAAATATCCACCCAATGCGCAATAGTCTTATGCGATGCCGACAAATCCTCGGCAATCGAATGGATTGACAAAAGTGAGGCAACTTTTTCCGGCACCATATCAGCCAACAACTGTAAGAGCGACAAATCGTGCACTCGCTCCACGTCTCGTATATCTTCTTTAATCAATCGTTCCGTACGTTCAGTATGAAAACGGCGTAGTGTCTGGTGATCCTCGGCAAACAATGGCTCTGGAAAACCACCAAATTCCAGCAGACGGTGCATCAAAAATTCTCCCGGTGCCTGCGGTAAAAACGGCAACTCGACAAATGGTTCGCCGGTCCATTTTTCTCCTAAAAGTTCGCGCACTGAAAAAGGGTGAAGACGATAATAACGGTATCTGCCGAACAAGGAATCTCCGCCTCGACGATACAGATCCAATCTAGCGCTGCCGGTAACGAGTATGCGGAGTGAATCTTGGTAGGTATCATAGATGCCTTTCACATAATTTTTCCATAAACGATATTTATGAATTTCATCAAAAATAATAAGACCTGTCTCTTTCGGAAATTCTTGTTTCATCATACGCCGGCGATGTTCACTATTGTCCCAATTGAGATATGTTCTATTTTGATATATTTGTTCTCCAATATGCAAAGCCAACGTAGTTTTACCTACCTGACGGGGACCTCCGATAAATACCATTTTTTTGTTCATATCAGCCAAAATATATGGCTCAAGATAGCGTGATTGAAACATACGGAATGATTAATACTAGTCTTATCTTAAGATATAAACAAAGTATACCATACTTCAAAAAAAACACAAACTTTTTGGAATATGGTATAAAAAGTTGGATTTAATCAAAATAATTACTTGCGTGCAAGGACAAGACGGACAGCCAAACGGCTATTACCATAGCGCCGAACCTTCCCGGCAACCCATGAAACACCCATATGATAACTACTTATGAGACCAAGCATATAATCCAGATTTAGTCTCCCATCATAATCCGAATAAAATCCATACAACATGGTCTGTATCCCTTCCCAACCCAATTTATGGGTGATACTGCCGCGAGTATATTCATCATGAGTAATATAGCGAAACTCAAACATGTTTGGATCAAGTCCTAATTGCTGTAATAGACCAACGTGTTGTGGAGTCGATTTCTTTAAGTTCGGATCACCCTGCCAAAGAGCTAAATCCATATTTTTTCTTGTAACATTGACCACACCCTTATACTGAGAAGGCAGGAGTATCTTGAGGATGGAAGAATCCATGAATTGAAGTTTTGTTTCTTCATTCAAAGAGTATCCGTCTGTATGTTCAAATTCTTTTGTATAATTATCAACCCAAATCACCTGAGTTTCATCAAATTTTGGGTGAAGATCTTGATTGTAAATACCTGTCAAATTGCGAGTAATTTTTTTATTTTTTAATTTGATAAGATACCAAAAATATCCATTAGATTCACCTGGAATTCTTGGATAAGATTGTTTATCCTTATGATACTTATATAAGTCAAACCATAATTTTTCATTTGGAAGGCATGGTAATGGCAACTCCGGATGAGCCTGCACCCACTCGGTACAAAATCTAGTTTGACCATCCTGGGTTTCTATATCAATCGTCCCTGCAATAACTTCTTGCATCAGTCGCTCAGCTGTCGCATACGATCCAAGCTCCAGCCGTTCTAATCCCAATTTTCGCGCTTCGGTTTCATTAAATTCCGGAGGAAACTCCAAGGGTTTATCTTTCAATATGGCTTCTGTATACTCATTGACCATACTGTGTATATCCGATTTTGACAGCGCGGGATCAACAAAAAGTAGGATAGCCTCTTGAGTTAAAACTGTAGATGCCTTTGGAAAGATATCCAACAATTTTGCCTTGATATCCATCCACAGATCCGGTGATAAAAAAGAGACTGCAGGTTGAATAGGAATATAATAGCCAAGAACTTTGCCTTCTTTTTTGATTGGCTCTACATCCCCTACGGCACGAGTGTAGGTCTGAGACGAATCCAACCCTAACTCAATGTCTCTTCCATAACGCAAGAAACATTGAGTGACCACTTGAGCGATGAGCTGAGAAGGGGGTTCAACGTCTTCCTTGGATGATTCTGAAAATACCATAAACTCTGGTTTAATATGTACATTAATTTACGACAAACTAAATTCCACCAAGGCTTTTTTGATTTTTTTTTCACTGACTTCAAAGTCGGGGAGAAATTCAACTTTTTCTTCATAATTGATATCATCAAAATATGCCAATTGTGTCCGAAAAATTTTTGGGTTGAACTCACCTTCAAATATTTCCCTTGCCTTTTTTGTAATCTCTTCAAGCGAATGAAAATCTCGTATAATAAAATACAGATCAACATAATCTTTCCACTTGGCACGTCGTCCAAGCGCGTAGGCCTTCATGACCGCAAGTGTGAGCAAATCCGGCAAGTAGATCAATTTTTCAAATCGCTCAGTATAGTCGATATGAAATGGATATTGATAAAATGTAACCTTTACATCATGAGCAAAAAAAGTAAATTCCTGTTCTTTATTTACCAAAATACGATCTATTTTGGTAACACTTTTTATTTTTTTCTGAAGAAATTTACTTCGAAAAGATTTTTCGGTAAACAAATCAAAGTCAATTGAGCGTCGATGGCCAATCAACAGCGCAATTGCCGTACCACCAACCAGCCCATACCCTGAACTAACAGTTTTGAGTAATGGAAACAATTCAACTTGTTCTGTGGTGAGAATTTCTTTATGCATACTTATTGAAGTATAATGAAAAATAATTCTTCACTTCAGGAAAATAATTCTGCCGTCCCATTTTAGAGGGCTTTGACTTCTCGCGAAAAATTCTAGCAACTTTTTTTATACCCAAAATTTTGATAAGTATTTGTACATCATCCCAATCTCCATAATTGAGGGTAGCCTCAACAATAGACTCCGCGCTGAGCTTGTCATAATTCTTCACCCACCAAATTAAATAAGGGCGCTCTTTGATGAATTCATGCATGGTCATAATAGACATACAAATTACAAATTGTACAAATGTACAGATATACAAATTCTTATATCCAAAATTTTCGTATTTTTACAGATTTTTTGCATATTCTATAAAAAATCTATGTCAGTTTAAATTAGTTCATCTATAAAAATAGTATAGCATATTTTTTGATAAAAATCAAGCAAAAAATATTGACAAATTTGATATTCAAAAAAGCCTTGATCCAAAACATGCGAGAGAAATTTTTTTTGAGTTCAGTTTTTCTGTCAGATATCATAGTCGTACTATCACCTCACCTTGTCGCAATACATGAAACTCACCATCTCGCCCCAAACGAATTACTGTTGAAGGCGCATGTTCCACGAGTTTTCCCGCATCGATAATAATATCCGGCTGTGGAATACTCGTATCAAACATGGCTCGAACTAACGCACTATCATAGGGACTCTTGTACGATGCCAAATTCGCAGACGTAGATACAATCGGTTTGCCCAATTCTTTTGACAGCTGTGAGGCAAGCGGATGATCTGTAATGCGAAATGCAATTGTCCCATCATCAGCTGCTTTGACACCCACGGGCAAATCATATCCATTTTTTGCGCATACAACGACAGTGAGAGGCCCCGGCCAATAGCGCTCTGCAATTTTTTCAAGTACAGGAGTCCACTCAATATACTCCATCATAATCGAGGGGTCAGATGCGACTACCAATACAGATTTATCTTTTTGCCGATGCTTAATTTCAAAAATTTTCTCAACCGCTTCACGATTCGTCGCATCACAACCAAGACCATAACAGGTCTCTGTCGGGTAGACGATTGTCTTGCCCTGCTTCAAAGAATCAACAATATATGGTATATTTAGAGAATCATAGCTAATTATTTCCATAAGTTCATAGGATACGAAATACGAACTTTACGAAATTACGAAATCGTACGTCAATTTTCGTAATTTCGTAAAGTTCGTATTTCGTATCCAATTATATTCATTTAAAATGGTATTATAGCTCAATCTAGCCTAATTTGCAATTAAATTACATCGACCCAAGCCAGCTCTTGATTTTTTCTACAAATTCCGCTATACTATGCAATGTTTTAGAAGAAATCTTAAATCTTCAATCTTAAGTCTTAAACTATATGGGTCTACCATCAAAAAAACGAACCCCTCGATCTCGCGATGATCGACGATCACACCATGCACTCAAACCAATTTCCACAAAAAAATGTGAAAAATGTGGCACAGATGTATTGCCACATGTTGCATGTGCAAGTTGCGGAACCTATAAAGGTAGAAAAACAATCAACGTTGAAAAACGCCTCACTCGACGTACCAAAAAAATAACTCATAAATAAATACACACGGATTTACAGATGTCGCGGATTTACAGATATTCGAATTCGCAAATTTGTAAATCCGCGTCATTCGTATATCCGTGTATCTATGTCCAAACGTCATCTTGCACGATCCATCGTCATGCACACACTTTACCAATGGGATTTTAGAGGAAATCCCAGCGCAATTGTGCCTGCCATTATTGATGAGCAGATGAAAGAATTTGGCGTGGGTATTGAAGAAACTGAAGCCTTTGTCCGAGCTACAGTCGATGGAGTTATTTCTCACCAACAAGAAATCGACAAAACAATCAGTGACTACGCTCCTCACTGGCCGCTCGATCAGATGTCGCTTATTGACAAAAACATACTGCGTATAGGAGTCTATGAACTCAAATTCAACATATCAGAAATTCCCCCGCGGGTTGCCATAAATGAGGCGATTGAACTCGCCAAAACCTATGGCGGCCCGACATCCGGAAAATTTGTGAATGGAATACTTGGAGCAATGTACAAGGAGATGGAAAAAAGTCCCAACGATATTTCAAAAAATATATAAAACTTAACAATAAATTTATTTACACACGTTTAATTTCTAATTCACCTAATATCTAATTCACCTAATAAAATTTCTAATTCTCAAACTAGAATTTGGCATTTTATCCTTCGACATGAGCTCAGGTCGAATGTTAGGTGAATTAGGTGAATTGGAAATTAGGTAAATTAAACCTAATTTCTATGTCTATACTTTCCTATACAGAAAAAAAATTTGCACAAATTGAAGAACAAATCGGTATCTCATTTGCCCACAAAGACATCTTGGTACAATCAATGGTACATCGATCATTTCTCAATGAAAATCGAGACTTCCCGCTTGCACATAATGAACGACTTGAATTTTTGGGAGACGCGGTACTTGAGCTTGTCGTGACCGAATATTTATTTGAAAATTATCTAAACCCAGAAGGTGAACTCACCAACTGGCGTGCAGCGCTGGTAAATGGTACGATGTGCGCGCAAGTTGCTCGAGAAATCGGACTTGAACCCTATTTATTTTTAAGCCATGGAGAATCAAAAGATGCAAATACGAAAGCACGTGATTATATTCTTGCAAATGCGCTTGAGGCACTCATTGGCGCGATTTACCACGATCAGGGCTGGGATATATCCAAACAATTCATCACACGCTGGGTCATTACCAAATTACCGGAAGTGCTTGAACTTGGACTATGGATGGATAGCAAATCACGTTTTCAAGAAGCTGCACAAGAAATAGTCGGGGTAACGCCGACATACCGAGTCTTGAGCCAAGAGGGTCCTGATCATGCGAAAGAATTTACCATCGGAGTATTTCTCGACAAAGAAAAAGTAGCGGAAGGAAAAGGAACTAGTAAACAAGAGGCACAGACTGATGCGGCGGACATTGCGCTTAAAATGAAAAAATGGAAAGGACCGAAGGTGGAGATTTTGGAGAGAAAAAACGAAGATCCAATAGGCTAGAGAAATATGAAAAGATCTACACACAATCTAGCCTTTATTGATGGACAAAACTTATACATGGGAACGCAATCAGACACTCCCGGATGGAAAATTGATCTTTCAAAATTTAGATATTATTTGCAGAAAAAATATAGTGTAGAAGTGGCATATTATTTTCTTGGTTTTCTTGATGAACGCAACCAAGATCTGTATGAATCAATACAAAGGTCAGGATTTGTATTGGTTTTCAAAAAACACACTGATGCAATGCTCGGAAAAAAGAAAGGAAATGTGGATACTGATATTGTATTTACGATAATGAAAAAATGGTTCTTCGTAAATTATTGTGGGTACCTAATTCCAATCCCGTAAGGGATGGAATATATTAGGCAGGCACTTAAGTGCCTGTATTGCATATCTCATGATTGTACCATATCTTACCAGGCACTCACGTGCCTGGCTAACATATATCGCCCTTACAGGGCTTTGTATACAAATTTGGTGGTTCACCATAGTAAGCTGTTAGAGCTTTACCCACAATAATTTACGAAGAACCGAAAAAATTATATATAAAAGAAAATTTTGACAAAATTATTCTAGTTTCAGGAGACGGTGATTATAGTATGTTGGTAGATTTTCTAATCGAAGAAAAAAAAATTCGAAAAAATTCTTTTTCCAAATAAAAAATTTGCATCATCACTATATAAAAAAATCACGAGACAATATTTTGATTATCTCGTGAATATAAGACATATTATTGAATATAAATAAAAAAGGGGGCCATTAATCTTACGATCGCAGGGACCCTTTTCGTCTTGATAACATAACTATACCTTAACATAAGCTATTTGTCAAGATCTCTAGTCTATAAATATACTTTAACAAAAATGTCACGGACCGGTAGCTCAGCTGGTAGAGCAGCTCCCTCTTAAGGAGACGGTCGTGGGTTCGATCCCCGCCCGGTCCACTAGGCTTCGCTTCGCTACGCCCGAAGCGAAGACGAGCCTGCTCTGTCGTAGCGAAGCGAAGACGAGCCTGCTCTGTCGTAGCGAAGCGAAGACGAGCCTGCTCTGTCGTAGCGAAGCGAAGACGAGCTTCCATGGTGTAATGGATAACACAACGGTCTTCGGAACCGTTGATGGGGGTTCGATTCCCTCTGGAAGCACAAAAATAATGTATACTATAATCCTAGGGTTCTCAGCCTGTGAAGGCTGATCCCGATTCGCATCGGGAGATTCCCTCTGGAAGCACAGACAAAAAAAATCGTAACTACTCACCCTGCTTTACTCGTGAACGCAACTCTCCCCTCGCCCCTCTCTTACGGAAGAGAGGGGGAACACACGTTCACCTGTCTCCTTTATATTCGGTAAGAGAAAGGCGGGGATAGAGTTGCGTTCACCAGACATAGGGTGGTGAGTAGTTACGAAAATTCTAATGTACAAATTTTCAATTTTCAAAAAACTCTCTTTTCGGAGAGTTTTTGTTAAGATAAAATATTATGCAGCCTTTTTAAGGATTGTGAGGCGATCCTGTTCTTTACTCTCAGATTTATATTGTTCTAACTCCCATTTATAATTATGTTCAAGTCCTTTGAGCGTTCGTCCAAGCTTATCTCGACGATATACGGACTGCTGTTGCCGACCCAGACCCAAGAGTCTCTTCCACAATGGAGGTTTTTGAGATGCTAATTCAAGTTCTTTTTTGGTTTCTTGTATTTTGTTGTTTAAGTGATGAATTCTTTTTTTTCGCTTTTCCAATTGTGATTGTATTATAGCCTGTTCTGTACTATTGTCTACTGAAGAATTTAAAACTTGAGATGGGGATGTACCCTCTTCATCCAATTGTTCTATATTATCGTGTATTGAAGAATCTAAACCTGCCAACATATTGTCGGACTTGTCAACAATTGCCGACAAATGTGCAGATGTATCCACAACAGCGGGAAGATTAGCCCGTTCTTTGGCTTCTTTAATCAACGTAGACAGAATATCTCCTTGAATGTCAAGAGGTAATGGAGATCTTTCAGACGCCCCCCCCCTAATATATTGTTCAGACATATATACAGACTTAACATAATAAACGTAAAGCCAAGACTACTATAGCATAGTTCAGGCAATATATACAAGATTTGATCATTACACGCGCCTTAAGTGCTGGAAAGTAATATCTCCTCACCAAACTTCACAATTTCTGTATCACTCACGACATCGTGCGCTTTGATAGTCACTTTTGAAGTAAGATTCTTTTGCGAGGGATTGTCGGTCTTAATCACAATCGGGATGTGCATGGCAAGTACGTCGATGCTCGTCGGCATCGTATCGATTTTCCAGATGATTTTTTTTTGTTGATCATCATACTCCAATTCTCCGGCAGGTACCACAATATCTTTTCTATCAATTGATATATCCCCATACACATCCGCTTCAAGTACAAGATTTTTAAGATCATGAAATGAATTGGACACAAGCCATGTGACAGTATGTACGGCATTTCCCTCCACATCTTGTGAAATTGCGTCTGTTACGTCGATATCTAGATCTGAAACAATAGCCAAATTGACTTCATTACTATTTAATATCTGGGCCGTGTCAGATCCAGTATATTTAAGCTCGGCATAGACTCTGATGGCAGAGCTTTTGTAATTGGCAAGCGTAGTCTCAAGTCCATTTTTTATCGGGAGCACGATATCGATTCCCACTTCTTCACCCGGCATGATTTGTGCGAGTCCTGCAATATAGCGTTTGTCAAACACTAGTTCACCTTGACGCACGGTGTCTGAGAGTTGTTTGCCAAAAATGTCCGCGTCCCCGATAACATCGAGCTTGCCCCAATTGAGCATACTTCGATTGGTATAGGATGGAGCTTCAATCACGACTCGAAGTGCGGCATTGTGCATGACCATGTCTCCGCTATTTTTGATCATTGCACTCATGTTGAGATTTTCTCCTGGCTCGACAGTCATCGTGCCGGTTCCGCCATTGACTACTACATTAAATAATATTTGTGCTTTTGACAACATTACTTCTTTTTCAAAGTGCGTCAGTGTATATGGCTCTCCGGATTTTTCTGCCGACTGCCAACCGGAAACGACGACCCTAAATATTTGCTTCTCCCCTGCGTCGATATCTTCCAAAAAAGAACCCGAGACCTGGAATTCTTGTTTTTGAGTTACCTGGTCAAGTGTCCACCTACAGTTTTTATTTTCATCTGATCCGCTTCCACTAATATGTGTAATGCTAAACATCTCTGATTCACATGAGACTTGAATATGAGACAGTGCCTCCCCTTCTTGCGGACTAATATGAATCAGGACCTTCGTCTCAGCTCCCGCAACAACTTCAGATGGAATTTCTACATCAAGTAGAAGTGGCGCCTCAGTAATCGTGAGGGCAACATGCGCGACTTTTTGAAACTGCGAACTGAAATTTGCAGGAATATAATTAAGAAATACTCGAAATGATTGTGCATCACTTATATCTCCATACATGCGTCCGGTGATATCCATATATCCGCTACCTTGCGGATCGACCGTCCCGAGCTTCCATGCGTCATTATTGTCTGTGGTAGTCGCGATACTGCTCGTCACAAACACAAAACCTTTAGGATAGCGAACTTCGAGATTCGCGTCATCAAGGGCTATATTTTGGGCATTTCGATAGCGAATGCGATAGGACACCTCTGCACCATACGAAATTTCTTCATCTCCGGAAATAGTCAAAATTACGTCTTCTTCATTAAAATCAGACTGTGGAACAATCACAAAAAAACCAAGCCATGCGACGACTGCAAAAAACAACAACGCAAAAAGCAATACAAAAAATGCACGCAAGACCTTGCTTCGTGTTCGCTTTTCAAATTTCTGCATATCGGGCATAGACCCGTCACCATTTTCATAAATCTCTATCAATTTCTGCGTGATCTTTTTACTATCTGTGGGAGAAGACCTATCAACCTCATCTTCAGGTTTCACACGTTCTTCAGGCAATTCTTTAGTCACAAATACATGTGTATCATCTTTTTTGAATTTTTTGTTTTTTGAAGACATATACACAACTTGAAAATTGAAAATTATTTAATTTGTTTCATGATTACCCCATAGACTTTATCCACATCAAATGGTGTTTCAACTGATGCACCGTTGATAGATAATTCAAGCTCGTCCCCCACCTTCCAGACAGGTCTCCAGTTTTCGGGGTAAATTACAGTATGAGACAAATCACTCCGTGATCCGGATTGTTTTTGCGCAATTATGCTATATGAAGATAATTCTTCATCACCGGTAAAACTATCAAACACACGTGCCAGGCTTAATTTTTGTTCTTCGGCTGAAGCGTCAATTTCAAATGCACGAAAGGGTAATTTGTAGGTAAAATATACCTGTGTTTCTTGCGTCGGCCGAGTTACAATCCAGTTTGCAAATGTAGTCTTGCCAAATTCATTGGTAACGCGTGTTCCGCTACCCACATGCATACTTACTTCTTGTTCAAGCCTTGTCAAGTCCGCATCATCGAGATAGTATTCAAGCGGGACACTAAAGGCACTTTCTTCCGGATATACAAAACCACCTGCATCCAAAAGCGTGGAACCTTCGGGGACATAGATGCGCAGATAACTGGCATTTGCCGCATCAAAAAAGTGGGCATCCCCGCCTTCGTGATAGCGGGTGATGATGACCGTGTCGACAATAGACCCGTCTGCTTCAATAGACGCTTGATGATATACTTTTTGTCGCATGCGTGCGTCGCTCTTAGATCCTCCGAGGTTAGTATTGACCACCATGAGATAATCCTGATTTTCATCAGTTTGTATCATTTCTCCGGTCCATCCATAGTCACGAAAAATTTGTTCTACGTCTTCGTCTCTAAAATAAAATTGGATTTCGCGCTGTTCAAGCGATTGGTGTAATTGCTCGACGAGGCCTATAACTTGATGTGGCTCTATTTCTTTGATGCGCTCAATCAATTGATTGAGTAAGACTGAGAGTATTGCTTTGGGAGTATTTTCCTCTACATTGTCATAGGTCTCGACTTCATATTGCAATTTTTCAAGCGCGGTTTCACCATCCAAAATGATTTTATAATCTTTATTTTCTATAGGACCCATGACTGAAAGCACACGTTCAAGCACCGAGGAGTTGACCGCGATGACCCCGTCAACGGTGCTATTTCGCGCGTGTTGATAAAACCATGCCATTTTTTTTGCAGACGCGGGAAAGTCTGGAAACCAATTTGCATCTTGAAATTCCCAGCGATTATTCACGATTTGAAGTGGTAATGGCGGTTTGACAAATACATTGAGCTGGCCTTTGACATCATAGGTTCCACCACCTGGCACGTCAATGTGTTGAATTTTACCATTCTCGACATCAATCACCGCAAAACTTCCGGCAAATCCACCGGTCGCGCGAAGTTCATGCGTATTTTGAAACATGACGAGATACCGACGAAAACCCTCCGAGCCCATGAGTAACTCCACACCATTGATTACCTTGTCCATATCATGCATGTCTGCAATAAAGCCGTCGAAGAGTTGTTTAAAATCGCCAAATGATTCTTGATATTCGACTGGAATTGATTTTGGATCGACCTGCTCAAGAGTTCTAAGCGCTGCTTCATACTTGGGCACTGCACTTATGATATGTTGTTGTAATACTGACAAACGATCAACAAGCGTCGCATCCCCTTCCCCAGACGCTTCTGCAATTCCTTTTACCAAATAGGTATTTCCGAGTGCCAAATCATGTCCGGCTTCGAGTAATTTTTGTCTGCTTGAAACTTTGGTACCTACCACAGGAAGCAAGCTTGTCACATAGACAAGCGCTTTGTATTCTTTGTCGATAATTTCCTCAGCAGTACTAAATGCGTTGAGTGCGGTATTTAGATCATATTGTGCTTGAGGAATATTG
Source organism: Candidatus Magasanikiibacteriota bacterium (assembly GCA_016182415.1). Taxonomy (GTDB): domain Bacteria; phylum Patescibacteriota; class Patescibacteriia; order Magasanikbacterales; family UBA922; genus JACPGR01. The sequence continues at coordinate 28,563 of JACPGR010000027.1, read as the reverse complement.
TGTTCAAAGGCAGCGACGGTTGAAGATTGGAGTGACAAAAACGCGTGGGTACTTTCCAAAACAATTCGAGATGTATCTGTTTCTAATTTTTTGTAATATCCAAAAGCCGGAAATGGCAGAGTGATAAGTACAAGAAGCACCAATGCGCTTATGGCAAATCGCTTGATGCTGAATTTTTCTTTGATTACCGCGTCCATTTGTAACATTTTACCATGCATGTGTTGTGGAATCTGCATAATCGAACGAATGACAGATACAAAAAAAATTGTTCGTTCTCGATTTTTTCCGACACAGGAAACTTGAGCCGCTTGTTTTTTGGTAAATTGAAATTCAGGTTCGACCACGCCAATCTTCGCAATTTCAGATAAAATATCTACGTCAACTTTTGGTTCAGTATACGCTTTCAATGTTTCTTTGGCTAAAATTACCTGTGTTTGTGTATTTGCCCGCATAATTGCATCTGCAAAATTTATCACTTCACGCGTATTTTTTTCTGCTATTTTTTCACGATACACATCTATGCCATTCCAATGCAGGCTCATATCTTTTTTTGCAAGTTCAAGTATATGCGGAGATCGTGCGACATCTTGCGCAACATGCACCGCGACATACGCTGCACTTATTTTTTTCTTTTCAACTTTGGGGGCTGTTGCCACAGTGAAAACCATGCAGGTTCGGGTATTGTGGCCTGATTTACCACAAATAGAACAGGTGCGAGCTGCTCTTGTATGCATCTTTTTTTTTGAATTTTTCCGCTCCTTCTCCATGAAATTTGAGATAACAATTATAGAGGTAAGTATACCACAAATCTATATCAAAAAAAACGATTTTTTGTCCGCTTTTTAACATGACTGTGTATAACAAATTATTGCAATGCATGCATATATATTTCGCAGGTTTTTTGCGCAAAATCACGTGATGATAATTCTTTAAGCCGTGCACGACCATTTTGGATGAGTATCATTTGTGTTTCTGTATCATCAAGAACTACCTTAATTACATCACACATATGTTCGGGATTATAGGCGTCAAAATACAGTGCCGCATCTCCTAAGACCTCAGGCAAACATGTCTCGCTTGAAGACACTACCGGAATATTAAAATGCATTGCCTCAAGCGGCGGCAAGCCAAAGCCCTCGTAGAGACTCGGGAACACATAGAGACTCGACCACGAATAGAGCGACGCAAGCTCATCATCTTGGACAAAACCGGTATAGATGATATTAGTGCACGTGTTAAATTCAGCACTGTTAAGCAAACGCGTATAAAAATAATCTTTTTTTCCCACTAAAACTAATTGAAATTTTCCATCATATTTTTGCTGAAATAATTTCCACGCAGTGAGCAATCTCAACAAATTTTTATGCGGATAGGCAGCACCCACATACATGATATACTCTTTGTTAATACCATACTTTTCCAAAACCATTTTATCTGTCTGCGCCCACTCATCTTGCACAAACGGCGCTTGATAAATGACTGACATTTTTTCCTGAGAAACGCCCAAAGTTTTACTAACATCTAGCTTGGTAAACTGTGTCGTCACCATAATATGCCTTGCTTTTTGTACGGTATGGCGAATGATAAACCGATGCGCCATATCTTTAATCTTGAATATAATTTTTCCACGCGTTGTCGCCTCGGGCCGAGGATGATGAAACATAATGAGGTCATGAATCGTCACCACAAATGGCTTGTCATACAAGACCGGGACATTGAAATGCGGAAAGTGCATCAGATCTATAGATTCTCGCGCAATAATTCGCGGCATGAACAGTTGCTCCTTAACACTGTACCACGGCAGATCCGCCAAGACTTTTTTGAAATTTCCATGTGTGAAATTGAAATCATCCCAATTTTTTTTCGTCAAAAAAATCACATACTCATTGTCATGGTCGAGCTTTTCTAAATTCAAGATAAGTTGTGTGACATAGCGCCCGATGCCTGACCCACTTGTCATCATGCGCGCGTCAATGCCGATTTTCATATACGTACATTTCTCTTAAATATCTCTAACAACTCGCTAGCACTTTTCTCCCAAGAAAAACGTTCTAGTTCATCTGTGTGTTGCACGAGCATATCATGATATGAAGTATGGAGCAAGATTCGCTCCATATTTTTTGAAATCTCAGACACATTATCGGGATTAATCATGCACGCATGTGATTCCACAAGTTCTGGTAATGATGAACGATTACTCGTGATGACAGGAATTCCGCACGAAAGCGCTTCTAAAACCGGAAACCCAAAACCTTCATAGAGGGACGGGAATACAAATAAACTAGACATCATATATAGCGCAGTTTTATCTTCACTAGCTATATATCCAATATACGAAACCCCAGGAGTCTCATCAATTTTCTTTAAAATTTTTTTATACTTCCAACCTGGTGAACCGGCGATGATGAATTTGTAGTTTTGAGTTTTGAGTTTTGAATTTGAAAATGCATCAATAATTGCTAAAATATTTTTCCGTGGCTCAAGCGTCCCTAAATACAAAATATATTTCAGAGGTAACGTATATTTTTCCCGTACCTTTTTAATTTCTTCAACTTCTGGTTTCCTGCTTCCTAATCCTAAACCCGGATATATACATACAACTTTTTCTCCGCTCATACCATACTCCTTCTCCACATCCATCTTTGTACTAAACGACGGTGTCAAAATAAGATCTGCTCGCCTACACTGTTTTTTTGGATTAACCACCCAATGCCACAGCCTGCGTCTCCATGAATAACAGTCTTTAAATAATTCAAATGAAAGATCATGAATGGTGAGTACAAATTTTGTTCGAGGTGAAATATGAGTAAAATTGATATTTGGGGAGAAGAATATGTCGATAGTGTGAGATTGCGAAGCCCACAGGCTGAGTCTCGATTCGCATCGGGATTCTATGGTTTCATTGTCGTCTCGTCTCCCCCCTTGAGGGGGGTTAGGGAGTGTTTCAGCTTTTGTTTTGTCTGCACATGTTGAATAACCCCCTGCCCCCCTCAAGGGGGGATTATAATATTGTCTTATTCGCTCATTATTTTTTTTCACAAAACGCAACACCCATGTATCAAGTTTAATCACCCCCAATAGAACCGCTAAATTAAACAATTTATTCGGCCAACGAGAAACGACGTACTGCACATTTTGTTGATTCCATTTTGGAACTATCTCTGAAACATCACTAAAAGAATTATACAACAAAAAATACTGATTTTCTGTATCAATTTTAAAAAGTGCGTCGAGAAGTTGGTAGATATATTCCCCGACGCCAGTTCTATTTTTTTCTGTAAGACAACGAATGTCTACTGCGATATGCATATACTACCATCCGATTCGTTTAGCTAGTTTATATTCCAATGTAGAGAGCCATGTTCTCAGATGCCGACGTAAGGGATCGCCCGGGTCAGTACTCGCTTTCCCGCGTGTGATATGTAGCAGTGAACCGACAGTCACGGACTCCAATCGAGCAACGTGATCAGTCAACACGTCTTTATCCGGATGTTCTGCAAAGGCTTTTTTCCACGCAGCTCGGGTTTCTTGTTGTCCTTTCACATATTCTTCATAACGCATATCAATCAATTTTTTCCATATATGTGTAAGTTCGCGTGGCACCCCAACTCCAGATAACCATGTTACAAATACATCCGGCGTCATTTTTTTGAGATCCCGCCAAAAATGCTGACGCTCAGGTTTGACTCGGTCAAATGAGTCTTCTACCATACGCATCAAATACACAATTGCCGTAACCGTAAGCTCATTAAAAATTCTATCCTGTTCTTCCTGCGATTGTGTCTCGAAGTCTATCATCTTTCGAAACTGTTCATTTCTAAACACCATATACCCACTTGTCGCCGCCCGACGAACAAGAAATTCACATTCGGATTCAGGCGAAATTTTTTTGAAAAGTTTACGGAGGAGGAAGTTCATAAAAAAATGATTTAGGGTAACTTAATAATTTGACAAAAAATAGGAAATCTGTTATACTTCTTACATAATCACCAACTGGAAAGATCACCCTATACGGTTTCGTCCCTATAGGGCCTTTTCTTTTTATAGGCTAATCTTGATTCCAAATCATTCATAAAACGCAAAAATGGCCTAATTATTTTAAACCTAAGTAATGCAGAATACTTAAACTTGTTAGGAATAAGTACTGCCCTACATTTATTTTGTTCAATCAAATATTTTACTAAACAATAAAAATCTCCATCACCCGTAATTATCACCGCCTTATCAAATTTTACAAATTCTATCATTGTTTGTAATACTAATTCTGCATCACAGTTACCTTTTGTTTTACCATCTTTATATTTAAGTGTCGGTTTAAAAATACAAATAAAACCTGCTTCTTGCAAACTTATATATAAATCACTATTTCCTTCAATATACCCAATGAACAAAAAAATTTTTGAAACGCTATATTTTTCTCTAAGATATATTCGAAAACGCTTAAAATCAAGATGCCACCCAAGTGATCTAATACTTAGATTTAAGTTTTGACTATCTATAAATGCATAATTGTTTTGTAGTTTTTCCATATCAATTTACTCACTCACCACCCTGTTCAAATGTTCCTTAAATTCATCTGCCTTGGTGTGTTCGACAGTGCCGTCTTTGTGTTCGGGAGGTGAATAGACCGTATATAATTCGATGTTGGTGACGTAGTCGTCTATATAGGTTGTGGTTAAACAGAGAATTTATTTTTTCTTCCGCTTGTATACACCTATCACAGGTTTAAAATTTGTACCACTCACAACAGATTTTCCAGTCTTTTGTTCAAGTTCTGTGCGTGCGTTTCGTGCAATTCGTCCGCCTTTTTTCGCGGGAATCTTATTTTCTTCCAGACCCTTCGTTTGCATAGTCTCAGCAATTTGTCGGGTGGAAAGTTCAGCAAGTGCAGTAAATATGAGCTCGGCATCACTCATGTGGTCACGTAAATTTTCTGTTTTCAGCTGTTTTAACGTTTTATGCTCTTTTACACTCAAATCACTCCATTCTTGATGAATAATATTAGTCAAAATCGCATATTCTTTTTCCACACTCACTTCATGATCTTTCCAATAATCCGTCAATTTATTGCGAATCTCTTGCCCCATCATGCGTTGCTGTATCCATTTTTCACTTCGCCCCATTTTCTGCCAATAGTCTCGACTCCGGTTTAAAGCTTTTTCCGGATCACTTATTTCTTGAATTCGTTCATATCCCACTTTGGCAAGCCATAGCTTGATCGGTTCGGCCTTTTTGCTCGGAACAGATTGGACGAGACGAAGGATGGTTTCTACGTCGGCAACGTCTGTTTCACGCATTTTTCCATCCTGAGCTTCTAATTTCAACCGGTCACAATTTGTGACCACTTCACTTCCTTCATTTTTTAGACGATTTTTCAAGGTTGTCCAGTAAGTTTTTGCCTTATTATAGTCATACTGTTCCGTCAGAGCAGCGACAATATCAATCACCGAAAAATACCATTTTTCCTTTTCTTCATCATAGACCCGACGAATCTTAAATTGTTCGAAAATTGCCAACGAATTTTTTGGTTCTCCGTGCATATAGTATGTAGTTAAATAACAAATCTGCTTGTATTATTATACAACACCTATCTCCAAAATTCTATCCACGCGAAACACACGATCTTCTTTTCGGCTATGGCAATAGGCTTCGATGCCCATATAGGTCTTGCCCATATATTCCATTTCCCCGACTCGACGCGGTGAAATGGTACGGCGGGATTTGACGTCACTGCCTTTGAGATAGGTAATCGCAAGCTTCCCGCCGCACTCTATCGCGTCTTCAATCATGGTTACTTTATCATCAAAAGATAGTACTTCATCGGATTTGTCATATTGAAACTGCGTTACAAATTTGACCACATTCCAATCCATCCAGACATTGCGTTTGCTGATTTTTCGCTTGAGAGTAAGACCCTCAAGGCTGGTACAGCGAGACAAGGCAACATAAAGCTGCCCGGGTGCGAAGGTACCATTGCCGATATCGAGTATGACGCGCTCAAAGGTCTTGCCTTGCGCTTTGTGAATCGTTACTGCCCAGGCGAGTTTGAAAGGAAACTGCGTGAATGACCCGACAGTCTTACTCTCGATATGCCCACGTGCGCTATTATACCTAAACGCATACATATCCCAGGTATATTGGGTTACCGCTTCGACTGTACCGTCCGGAAGCTCAACCCATACGATATGAACACCCTCGTCTTTTTCAATTGATTCTATTTTCCCAATCGTGCCATTGATCCACCTCCCTTGTTTATCATTATTAAGAAGCATGATTTGCGATCCCACTTTCACGTTGAGCAACTCATCGGTGGGTAATATTTTTTGATCAAATTTACCCGTAATCTGTCCCCGAAAAGTCCAAAGCTTAGTACGGAGCTTTGCCAATTCTTTTTCATTGATGCCTGATGCCATCTGATTGGTGGTCGTCAAATAAATTTCAAAATTTTCCGGCTTGGATTCATAGCTAGGATTGAGACGTGCATTAACTCGTGCAATATCTACTTCAGTAATACTGTTATTTCGAATCGCGTTTAATACGCCGATAAACACATCATCTTTTTGTCGATAAATTTTTTCCAGTTCAATAAATTCCATATTAAATTCTCCGGTATCAGACAAAAGTTTTTTTTGTGGAGAAAATATATGTGCGGAAAAAAAATACGGACTCGCATAGTATTTTGCAAACGCGCTTTTATCTTGCGACGTTAAAACAGGTGGAAGTTGATACAGATCACCAATAAAAATCATCTGCGTACCACCAAAAGGCAATGTCTTATCTTTCCCATTGAGACGCATAAATTTATCAACGCAATCAAGTAAGTCCGCACGCACCATTGAGATTTCGTCAATAACAATCGCGTCGAGTCGTTTATAAATACTATTTTTTGTTGCATCGTCTTTGGTCACTTTGCTTACTTTTTGGAGTGTAATATCAGGCTTGAATTTAAAAAACGAGTGAATGGTTTGTCCCGCAATATTGACCGCTGCCACTCCGGTCGGCGCAAGCACCACGATCTTTTTTTTCGTGTGTTCGCGAAAATACGTAAGAAGTGTGGACTTACCCGTGCCTGCTCGACCGGTGATGAAAAGGTTTTTATTGGTGTTGTTCATCAAATCAAGGGCTTTTTGGAAGTCAGAGTTGAGGTCAATGTTTGTTTGTTTATTTTTGGGCATATACATATATTACGATATATTCACGGTAACATGTCAATATAGCGTGAATTTTTGAATTTTGGGTCGATGTATTCAGCTCTTGTTTTTGATTCATTTACAACGATTTACATTAAGAGAAAATAATGTAATGGAATTTTAATTGCATTATATTCCTGCGAATATTCCAACTCATTTTTTGAAATAATAATACTATATTTAGGATTCACCTTTAGAGCTGTTGTCATAATTTGCCTATAGCCTTTTATTCCAGCACCTACCTCAATAACAACTTTTTTATTTCCTAAGGTCACGATAAAATCAGCACCGCCTTCTGATACATCGTACGTTACAGAAAAATCTCCAAATGGAATTATTATTCTATTTAAAAGATTACACTTTTCCTAAATATTCATCCATATGCGCCACTGCCTCGTCAATTGCAGGGAGCTCGGATCCAAAAGAAACAGTGATAGACAATCCCTGTACTAGTTGTTTCAAAATTACTTTGAGTGAGTCATCCCCGACAATAATCTCTCGTGGCAAAGACCCTGTCTGCTGGCATGCTTTGACACACATCTTCGCAATCTGCTCATCATGATGGTGCGGTGTCATAAGTCGCATATCGTATGCAGTATAGCTATCATGATCAAGAAGCATCGCCAATTTGGGAAAATAGGGTCGCAAAATATAAGGGCGTCCATCAATAGACCCTTGCGCATATACTACATCAGCCTCCCACACTGCGTTCCCCGGTGGCATACCGGCAACAAGTGATATATACTCTTTTGACGTACCCAAGACCCCAGTTTCAAGCATTGGATCAGGCAAGACTGGAAATGAAATTTCGGCAGACCCATCTTGCCACTCGTGCAAATTCCCTGTCGTTTTTATACGCGCGAAGAGTCTATCTTCAGGCAAACCAGTAAACAATGTTTCTGTTTTTTTGAACCTCGGCGCGACATTGAGTGTTTGTTCAAGTGTCGCAATCAATCGAGTCGCTTCATCTTTAGTAATCGTCCATGGGGGATAGCCGGGCAAAAAAGATTCAAACTCACAAACCATAGACCTGTCTTGCCATCCATATTCTCGAGCGCGCGATACATCTTGTGGATCCACGTCATAAATCGGCTGAAATATGGCTTGCAAACAAGTCTGCGCGTTGAGCAAATCAACCGTCCGATATGAGTCAGGGTTCATTTCCATTTGAAATAGGATGTTAAGACCGGTAAATCCTTGCACCCCGATATATGCGGCGATAGAGAGATGCTCGCCATTTCTTCCCATCACACAGATGTAGAGCATGTCGTCTGACAGTGGATCGCTTATCGCAAAAATATCTTTGTCCCACATCCATTGCCAGGGTTTCATCGTGTATATCTCTTGCGCGAGTTCATATAGTCGTTGCCATTGCGCAGATGATGGTTTTGATTCTTTTGGTTTGAACATATATAACCTATTAAAAATAAAACAAATACTCACCGTACATCCAACCTACACTGCGTCAACCCTCTCGTAAACTCCTCATAGGTATCCTCCGTATATCGCTTAATTTTATCTTTAAACAAATCCACCCCAAAACGTGTTGCATGCGCGCGAATCATATCACTATCCCACTCTATATCTTCAAATCGCATCACCGCGTCAAGGAGCGATTCCCATGTTTGCGTATCAAAAAATATGCCTGTCTTGCCCGGAATCACGGTCTCGGTAACTCCTCCGACGCCGTAGGCAATCACCGGCCGCCCTGATGCCATAGACTCAATCGGCGTAATTCCCAAATCTTCCACTTGTGGATGAATAAACGCACGCGCATGGCTTAATAGTTTCGCTTTTTCATCATCAGGTACCCGCCCCATAAATTCAATATGCGGTTTTGCAGTCTTTTGTAAGCGTGAAAACTCAGGTCCCTCGCCAAAAATCTTGATCGGAATTTTGAGGCGATTGAATGCCTGAATAATCACATCAAATCGTTTGTAGGGAACCATGCGACCGCCACTAACAAAATAGTCTCCGATATCTTTGCTTAAAAAAAACGTATCTACATCAACCGGCGGATAAATAATATCACTGTCCCGACGATAATATTTTTCAATACGTCCGCGCACCGTGTCTGAATTTGCGATGAAATGATCCACTCTGTCCGTACTCATCTTATCCCAAATACGAAGCTTATAAATAAGACGCGGCAAAAATGCTTTAACAAATCGATTATATTTGAGATCTTCAATATATTCGTGTGTATCGGTCCAAAGATAGCGAGTCGGCGTATGACAATAGGAAATATGCAAGGTGTTTGGCCGAGTAAGCACTCCTTTTGCAAACGCGCTCGTCGATGAAATCACCACATCAAACTCATGCAGATTGTGGCACTCGGTCGCAAAAGGCATCCATGGCAAATACCACTGATAATATGTTTTGCCAAATGGTAATCGAGAGATAAATGATTGGCGTATATCTGCGTTTTCAAATCCTTCCACGCACTTTTTATTATGAAACAAGACAAAAATAGGCGCCTTTGGCCAAAGTTCATGGAGCGCCTTTAAGACTCGCTCAGCCCCTCCATCTTGTGCGAGGTAATCGTGGACTAGTGCTACCTTCATGTTGAAATATTATGCTAATATACAAATTATACTAATGCTACTAATTACAACTAATATTTCTTGATTAAAAATTTACTTGGCACATTATTTTCTATTCTAACCACGCGCTTTGGTTTGAGAAATTCTTCTTGAAAATTGACCAACAAACCCAACTTCAGATCCATTATTTGCAAATACCGTTGCACTTGATAATAGTCTTCTTTAGTGATTATTTTTTTTCTTTTCAACTCTAAAACTATTTTATTTTCAACAAAAAAATCAACTATATTTCCTGTATCACCAATGAAAAACTCTCGCCGATAACATATATCTCTATCATGAAATAATCTTTCTATCAAATCACCATACTGTTTTTCTCTACCATACCTTCCGATTGTATTATGAACTTCAAATAGCACACCGGTAATATCATATGATAACTCAGGATAAATTAATTTCGCATTTGCATACATAGACTGCTTGTGAAAAGATTAGTTGTAATTAGTAGCATTAGTATAATTTGTATATTAGCATAATATGTCACAACACTTTTCTCCTCTTAAATAAAATAAATGGCGTCTTCAAAAAAATAATTATATCTTGAAGCAGACTCCATTTTTCAACATACAAAATATCCAGTCGCATTTCTTCTTCAAAACTTAGATCACTTCTGCCGGAAATTTGGGCAAGACCGGTGATGCCCGGTTTAAGGACAAACACAAGAGGAAAATCCTGTTCGTATTTTTCTACTTCCCGAGGCTGATGCGGGCGCGGACCGACAATACTCATTTCACCGCGGATGACGTTTATAAACTGCGGCAACTCATCAATACTCCATCTGCGAATAAAACGACCAAAGGGAGTCACACGCGGATCATCTGCAATTTTATAAATCGGCCCGGTCTTGCTATTTTGTTTTTCAATCAGTTTCTGTTCCTCTGCTTCCGCCTGTTTACCTGCTTCGCCAAATTGCGGACCAGTCGATTTGTCCTGATACATAGATCGAAATTTTAAGGTAAAAAATATATTCCCTCGAATACCAATGCGTTTATTTTTATAAATAACCGGACTGCCGGTTTCAATAAAAATAACTAAGGCGAGTAACAACCACAATGGACTAAGAATGATAAGTACGAAAATACTTACGACAATATCAAAGATACGCTTGATGATGCGTCCCCATCCGTCAAGCGGTGTTCGGGTGAGTTCAACAATAGGAATTCCTGCAAGCGCAGTCACCGTCATATTTGCCGAGTAGGTTGCAAATAGGTCAGCGCTATATTTAAACACAATATGATGCGCATTGCAAAATCGAATTGCGCTTAAGGCCTCTGCTTCATTCGATCTCGGCTTGCTAAAAAACAGTTCATCAATTCTAAGCTCGCACATTTTAGTATCGTACATTTTTGTATACGAATCAAATGAGCCGACAACGGCATAGCCAAGTTCTTTTCGCCGATTGAGCGTTTCAATAATCGCCTGTCCAATTTCACCATTACCAATCACGACCACACGGCGCAAACCCATACCAAACCGATACATAAGCCCCTTGACTCCACGCATGACGAGTCTCCCAAAACTTACATACATAATTGCACAAGCCCATGATGCGACAACCAAAAAACGAGAATCAAAAACTTCTTGCGTAAACATAACATAAACGGCGACTGCGGCAAGACCCGTAGAACACGCCAAGATAACACGAACTAAATCTCGAGCAAGTTTACGATTTGGATCTGTGGAATATAAGCCGACAATTGCAAAAATCACCAACCAACCCAAGGCAACCCATGATACAATCGAAATAAATTCACCAATTGATATATCAAAAAATACAGGTTTAAGCGTAGTTGCCCAATCACTAAAACGCAGGTAATAGGCGCTTACCCCGGCAAAAAAAAGCATGAGAAAATCAATCGGGACTTGGAGCAATAAGAGAATTACTTCGGAACGTTTCATACTAAAAAAAATCGCTCAGTGTTTGAGATAAACTATAGATATCATACGCCAAAAAACGAGTCTGGTCAAACATACAAATTCAAAACAAAAATACCTCATGTCAAGGTATTTTTATGTGTTCATTCCATAGCATAAGCCGAATCCTGTATTAATGATCATTTATCTAGCCGCATTGTTACCAATACGATCTCGCCCGAAGGCGACACGAACTAACTTTTCCCAGGCTTCACTTCGTTACGCCCGGTAGACCATGCAACAAGTCTATGATGATACATAGGCCTGCCCTGGCGTAACGAAGTGAAGCCGGGCTGTTCTTTCTTCAGATAGGGTTTACCACATCCCGATGTCGCAATCGGGACGAGTATAGTAGCTTTTGACTCGAGAGCAAAAACATCTATACACTTTTCACATTTGATTGCGAAGCAATCATCATGAGCGAGCCCCAAGGCGAGTCGAATGATACTTCTGTATCATACGCAAACCCATAGTTCACTCACCATGTTCACTTCGCAACTAGTATTGTCTCTGTGGCACTTTCCCGACATACACCTCACGATGCATATGATGGACCTTATCCATTATCTTTGTCCGCCCTCAACCAAAGTATATGAGCAAACCCAAGCGGGCTTGCCCGTCGTAGCTTTAGCGAAGACGGGAAGTTCGGACTTTCCTCCCCGACTAAGTCGGGGCGATCATCTGCTATGTAATGAACAACAAAAGTATGGCATATTTAAAAAAATTTGTCAATCATACACTATACATAAAAGACGACTCGCATGAGCCGTCTTTTCATGTTGATATGTCTTACAAACTATTTAAGGCATTTCTCGTGCTTGGACCCACAATACCAAGCGCCTGAATACCTTGTGCGGTTTGAAATTTCCGTACCGCTTGGGTAGTGGCCGGACCATAGTAACCGGTTACGTTCACATCTTTTGACAGATACCCGAGATTTTGGAGTTTGAGTTGAAGCGCTTTGACCTCTGCGCCCGAGCTACCCGCACTCAAATTGAGTGTAAAGGTATGGCCTGCACTTACTTTGACGCCCTTAACTGTTGGGGTATTTACTAATTGTTCACCATCATCAAAGCTTACCGAACTTGGAACAGTAACAATACGATCCCATCGGTAACCAAGTGTATCAAAGGTCTGCATATCTTTCACATGTTTCTTCATAAGTTTGCCGGACTTGGTCTGATGAGGAGCGAGGAGATACACTTTTGGATTACCTGCATATTTGATAAGGAGTCCGCTTGGGTATCCAGTATCTTTGGTGATTGCTCCGCCGTCGCTTACGTTTGTAATCAAATCTTCATGTACATCCTCAATCCAATCCCATGAATACCCAAAGGACATAAATGTGTTTTCACTATCAATCCAACGTCGTTTGCCATCTACGAGTAAATAGACTTGAGGACTATCTACCGACTTGATAAGCGCACCATATTTTGGACTGTATTTTGGTCCAAGAGGCATAAAGCCAAGAGAATCTTTTGCAATGGCATCAAGACTTGCTTGAGAGATGGTCTTCACCTCAGTCCATGTGGAAAAATAGGTAAAGAATATTTCAGCTTTGCTAAAAGGACGTTTGACACAAACAGTACCTGCGCCAAATGGTTTGCTAATATAGTACACTGTCGGCGAATTTTGTGTCTTATAGGCTTTGCCTATTTCAAGCGAACACGTAACTTGAACTTTAGACTTAGTCTTAGGTTCTTCAGGCTCCTTTTGTTCGATACCCTGACCTGTCAGTGTGATAGTATCAGAAATAGTTACAGTCCCTGCTGAAGCTGATTTTAATTTTACATATACAGTTTTTATGCCATTTCCGGTGCTTAAAATCCAGGTGCTTGTCGCCGTATACGGAATATATTTGGCACCAGTAAATGCGGATGAACTTGAAATCATCATTTCCGTAGCGCCTGTCGCAGTAATACTCAAGAGTACTGAGGTAAGAGCGCTTGAGTATTGGCCATCATTAATCGTCATCGGACCGCTGCGTTCACCTTCGTCTGAAATAGTAACGAATCTAAAGACTGCTTTGCCATTGGTGTCAAGACCATAATAGCTTACTTGTATATTGGCATATCCGTCGGCATTGGTATCCACATCTTTGGTTTCTCCCTTTTTAATTGTCGTGGTTACTGGTGTTGACGCGATGCTAACAGTAGCTACATCAGCTGTTGCACTTGAAACGGTAACGGTGTGACTCGAAGCACCCATCACAATAGAAGTTGCTTTACTCACCTCGACTGCCTGATCAATAGTTTTGGATTCGGTAGATGATACAACTTTAGGAACAGTGGGAGCTGTTGTTGCGGTGATAGGACTTGAGCCACCGCCTGAAGGACTGGGTGATGCCGGAGTTGCAGCCACGGTAGCTGTTCCGCCCACCACGCCGAAGCTCGAAAAATGAGTTACTTGAGCGACCAATAGGTTATTCGTCGTGTCCACAACTGTAGGGAAAGTCTCAAATTCACCATTTGCATTGAGTGAAGCCACCGTCAATTTGGTTTCATCTACCCCGGCCGTGGTCACATCGGCATCAGTATAAGGAATGGTAATGGTAACCGCATCACCATATAATGTTTTACCAAGTGGATTACCATTGGAATCTTTAGGTGTAATATCATAGCCAGTTGCCCCGACCATAGCCAACCCTTCACCCGGATCAATCGCCGCTATTGTCGGATCGGTCTTGATTTCAACTTTACCGGTATTGGAGTCGGTCGTATGCAGTGTTGAACCGGGAATATTTACCTCGAGTCCTGACACGTTGTCTGCAGTAAACAGTCCGCCGGTCTTGGGTGAAATAGTCTTACTTTCATTGACCGCGCTAAAGCCAGTAATACTAGTGGAAAGTGACAGAGTCGGCGCGCTACCACTCAAAGAACCTGTTGCTACTGTTACGGTCGTTTCAGCTGATTGCTTCCCATTATCTCCCACTGCTTTCACGGTCCATGCGCCATTGGTCAAAGGGAGACTTGCAATGCCAGTGGTTTTGTCTATATCAGCGACCACTGTTTTGCCAGACTTAGTGGCAATCACTTTTGCACTTCCGGCATAATTTGATCCATCCGCTTGCACCGTAGTTGAGACAAAAGTGCCATTAGCACCAGTTGCTTGAATCATGGTGATCGGACTGCTTAAGGTAAGATTGCCACCCAAGACTGTCGCGGTGGTAGACCCAGGTTCATAGCCTTGCTTTGAAGAGACAATCGTATAGGTGCCATCGGGAACATTGGTGGCGGACAAGTTGTTACTTGAACTGCCTTGAGCATCGGTTGTCATGATAAAACTTTCTTTGGTCGTATTATTGATGAATTTCACGGTCGCGCCAGCCATGTTGTTTGTCCCATCGGTAATTCGCCCTGCCACTGTTCGAAGCGTTGACGGTGGACTACAGGTTACCGACGAGGTCTGACCAGATGTAACCGTTACTGTTTGACCGGCACACAACTCACCATATTTTGGACCACCGGCTCGCACAGTATAGGTACCGGTTGGCACGGTGATGGTATAGAGGCCTGCGTTGCCTTGTCCGCTACCGGATCCGCGACCGCTCGAATTACGAACATCCACAAACGCATCACTAATACCCGTAATCGTAACACTCACTGTACCGGTATCTACTGTCGCGCCAAAATTAACCGTTTGATCAGCACTGCTTGCATTGACATTTTCTTGAAAACCACAGGGTCCGACTCCATGCGCGAAACAATCCATCGTATAAATACCTGCAGTTACTTTCAGGGAATAGGTTCCTGAATTATCAGCCTGCGTATTATTGCCACCATTAGCTCCAAATGCTGAGATAAAGGCGCCAGCCTTCGCAGTTCCGGAAATTGTCTTAAAGCTGCTGGCAGAAGCCTGAATGTCCTGACCACTTTGCGAAGTGCCTCCTGAAACAGTCACCACTTTACAACCAACCTGTCCATAGGAGGGAGAGAAAGCCACCACACGCCAGGTACCGTTTGAGACATAGAGGGTATAATTTCCCGAGCTATCGGTGGGTGAATCTCGAAAACCGCCCACTGGTGTAAAACTGCTACAAGTACCAGCATCAGCTATTTTTTCTCCGCTCACATGTGCATATTTGATTCCGCTGCCGGATTCATCTTTTATCACGCCGGCAATAGTCACCGATGATTTGATCATTTTTAAGGTAAGTCCGTCTCCACCTACTGCAGTGCCATTTTTTAAGACTGTTCCATCGGTGGTAACGGTGATTGAAACAGGCTCGCTCGGTGGCATACCGGGAGCGTCTGCTCCCACTTCATACACACCGGGAGATACATTAAGGGTAAAGGTTCCATTTGATTTGGTTTGGGCAAAACCTCCGAAACAATCTTTTCCAACACCGCTCGTGGCATCAAAACAACCCATAGGCGCGGCGTGGACAAAGACATTGCCGATACCCGTGGTTCCATCAGTTACTGTGCCAGTAATCGAATTTCCGGCAATAGTTAAGGCAAAGGTAATTGCATCAGGATTCGTCGCGCTTGGAACCACCACCTGAGTTGATTTCGGCGGCATAAATTTGAAGTCCGGCACCGGTGGTGGACCCCCATTGGTCATAGAAGAAAAGTCCATGTGCGGACCTACTCCACATTCATAGGTCTTTCCCGGCTGAAGTTTGATCGTAGCAGATCCGGCACCGCTGCCATCCAAGGTAACAAGTTTCATGATCGGCGCGGAAAAATTGAAATCAAATGATCCAGCATGACAAAAAACATCTAATTGTTCATTTGCAAGAGCTACACCACTTGTGATATTTACTGTTAAAGACTTCCCGGTGGATGATAGATCCGTAAAGCGAAAATCAACACCCGTCTTATTTCCTTCGCTCATAAATACTTTTTTGAAATCACTGCCGCCACTCATCTCATTTAGGACCGTCGGATCCGGCATAATACCGCAACCATACTCCCCATCGCTCAAATTGGAGATAGTCCAGTTGCCACTATTATCACTAGTAGTTTCCTGATGACCGGACATCGTCGCAGTAGATCCAAAGCCGCCAAAGGAATCACAAAATATTTTTGCTCCGGATACAGCAGTGTCGCTTCCGCCACAAGTTGAGGTACTAGAAGCCCCTTTACAGACTTTTCCTGAAATTGTCCTTACTCCGCCCACGCCGAGCATAAAGGGGGCGGTCGTAATCGTGCCACCCTGCTTTACACCACTGCCATCTTTAATAACAATCGAAACTGACTTCTCACCGGCAGCTGAACTATTGACGATACCACTCAATTCAAATTTAATATGATCACCTGAAGCAATCGTTCCACCGCCAGTTGTAAGAGTAATTGTGTTGGCAGTAGTATTGGTCGCAATCGTTGTGAGCCATGTCGTATTAGCGCCAGGACCATTGATATCTTTGTTCATAAAAGAAGTGCTCGTAGAAATAATGGCCGCACTCCCAACTCCAAATCCTGCAGGTATGGTAAGAATAAAGGTAGAGCCCACGGCCAAACTGGCCGGACTCGGAAACTCACACTCGAACGTAGTCGTCACACTGGTAATTATGGTACGAGGAGAACAACGCTCGGGTTTTTCCCAAAAGGTAGCAAAATTCGTTTGACTAAAATCAGGTTTTTCAAATCCGCCCACAAAGCCACCAGTTTGATCTGAACTTTGGATGATTCCTTGAGCCACATTGGTCGTGCCATTGGCTACTATCGTCTGCGTGCCACTAATATCGCGAACACCAGTTACGGTTACTTTGAATTGAGGACTGCCGGCAGAACTGACGCCGAGACCAGTCATTTCAACTGCATTCGCTTCCGGGCGATAAATCACATCAACTGTAGCTAAATTGATCTGTGTATTAACCGGAACTTCAACAGAATACTTAGTTTTGTCAACCGCGTCAGTCGGATTTACTGGCCTATCAAATTGAATCCACATCCGAAAGTTATCTGCATCGGCAAACATAAGAGTTGGGGCGATCGCTGAAAAAGCTTGAGCAGTGGTTACGAAACATTTGTTTGCTGATACAGCCACAGGGAGTCCCACGGTGTCTTTCACTCCGCTCGCGCCACCGATAATAGCAGCACAAAATTGGGTGCTTGTGGTAAGAAGCGACTTAAAGCCAAGAAAAACAGTTTGTTGGGCTTGGTCATAGAGTAAGTTAGCGAGATTTTCACTAAGCATATTGAGATCCACGCCAGCGTCGTATACCGCATTGGTATTCACATCAATAAATGCGAAGACTGTCGAAGAATTGATCGTAGAAGGATCCATGTTTTCCGAAAAGAACACGGACATGGCTTGCTTATTAAGTTCTACATTAGTCGCACCATGAGCCGGCTGCGTCTGAGTAATCGTCGGAGCAGTACTATCAACTCCGCTTGCTGTTCGAAAATTTACGATATGATCTGTCGTACCGCCATTGAGCGCGATACCGCCACTATTCGTAATCGTCTTTTTGAGAGTCAAAATATAATCGGTAGAGGCCGTAAGATTCGCGGTAGGATTGATAGTGAGGGTCTTAGTATCAGAGCTCCAGCTTAGCGCACAACCGCCACTCAAACAGATATTAGATCCGGTAGGCTGGCCAAAACTGGCAGTCTGGAGAAGGACATTTTCCGTACTGGTAATAGAACCAGCGCCACTGACAGACATATTCGGAAAAGCCAAAGAAGCAGCCAAATTTCCATTGATTGAAAAATTTTGAAAACCCGGACTGGGGTTGCTCTCCGTAATATTAGGCGGCGTGGTATTGATGCTTGCATTGAAATCCCCTGTCTGGAATGTGCTCGTAACCGCCGTGGCTAATGCATTTCCGGCCATATCAGTCGTACTGGTGCTAATCGTAAATGTATACCATGTCGAAGTCGTCAGTGGAATAGCATCCGCCATATGTTCACATTGAATAGTATCCGCAACAACAGTAGTCGTCGCAAGTGCCACGCTATTACATAGATTGGATCCAGTCGGCGCTCCATTTTGGGTATTGCCGGTGTTGGTTTGCAAACTGACTGTAGTGGTATTCACAGTAGTCGAGAGCAATCTTTCACTAAAGGATCGATTGATAAACACAAAGATCGGCATATTGGTGGAACCAGTAGTCGGACCGCCACCGATTCCGGTCGGCGCGACATTATCGATGGTAATCGCCGTACCGGTCAAACCTGCAGCGTTGACTGTTCCTGCGCTCAACAAATAAGTATCCGTCCCGGAATCTAGTACCAATCGAAACTGTCTGCCATCTACTGAAGAAGTACTCATCTGTAGCGCTAAGGCATATCTGAAAGCAGGACTAATTGAATTAGCTCCAGCGTTCAAGGTCATTTCAGTGTCGACAGTAATCGGCACCGTGGTGGAGGTAACAAGAGTAACGTCGTTAGTACTATTGTTTATTTTATTTAAAATAACTTTTTGAAAGTCAGTCGACGTCGCCCCGCCAGCAACATTGGCAATCGTAAACTTGATAGAACTCAATGTTTCACCTGCGCTCGCTGTTAACAAAATTTCTGCTAAATTGACTGTAGCACCCGCTTTAACTTTTCCTATCATACTCATACTATCGAGTACCGTAATTTCAGTTACCGCCGCGCTCGCATTTCGCACTTGAAATAAGGAAAACGTGATACCAATTGCTCCTGCAATCAAAAGCAAGGAACACATATATATTATTCGTTGTCGAATAAAATGATTTTTGATTGTTTCTGCCATAGGAAATAAATTATTTATACATCTGAACTTTCTTGTCCGGACCGACCACACTTGCAAAAGCAAGATTGCCAGAATGGAAAATTCAGATTGGAATAAAAAAAGAAGTAACTAAAAAAATCACTTCTCTAAAGTACTTTGAACATGATAAGTGCCCTCGCAAAAAAACATGTTAAAAGTATTAATATAATTTAAGATATATCTAGTATACAATATTTACACAAATAAATTAAGTGTTTTGTGTCGAGTTGTCCACAGGGACGCTGAAAACTAAGATTAAAAAATGAATAATTACTTTGAATTACGGAACTCATATATATCTATTTTAATTCAAAGTACTTAGTTTCTTACCATTTATTCGTAAACAATGGAACTGATACCGGTTTATCATATCCGCACACCCCAGCTCTCGGTGAATTACTGAGTGGCAATACAAGATAATCCCCGACTTAACTTACTCCAGCACCTGTTTTCTCAATTGCTCCGCCTCAGATAAAAAAAATCTCTGCCATTCAGCTTCAGGCAAGTCAATCAACAACCGAGGAAAATCTTTTACTTCAGTTACCTGCAAAAACTGAGCTCCCAACTGCAGTAGATCCACATACCAGTCAAATTTTATTTGGGCTTTTTTTATGAGATCATCAAGCGACCAACCTTGTTGTTTGAGTATGCAATACAAGTCAATATAATCTCTGGATCGAGGCCGTTGAAAAGCTGAAACCCCATTATTTTTTTCACTGAACTCAACACAGTAAAAATACCTTGAACGTCCACCTCACATTCAGAAAAAAAATCCAAATCTTCTGAATAGCGATGGTGCAGATAATACTCAGCGAGTGCCGTTCCACCGGACAAATAAAAAGAATCAGTAACTGCGGGGAGTTCACTGAGTTTCTGAAGAAATAACTGTTGCCGATGACTCAAGATTGTTTTCCCCATAAAAGAAACGAGAGATACTTTTTTTTCTTTGGATCAAGTGTCAATTCATCCCAGTAACGCGTCAATTGTGACCGACTAATTTTTTCACCATGTAACCCAAAATTAACCAGCTGTTCCAGTTTCCAGATAGCATATTTTTCCGGGTCTTTTTTGAGTTCAGTTGTATCAGTATTCCAATTGTACATATAAGGAAGTATAGCATAACTGAGAGAAAAATTCAAGAAAGTTACTATGCTGTGCTCTATATGAAACATTCATACAAGGTTCTCGCTTCATCGTAATCTCTACACAATCTTCACCCCATACCGTTTGATCTCATCAATCAACATCCCCCCTTCTTTAAACGCTTTGGGAGAATATCCGACCGGTTCGATGTGGGGGTCGCAGGGGTTGGTAATAGAAGGACGTCGTTGCCAAAGAAATTGCATTGCTTCCCATGAATCTTTGAAATTCGGCGAAATAACACATACATCGATATCACTCCATTTGTGCGGATTTCCTTTTGCAAACGAGCCAAACAAATATACCCCCGTGATCGGTACCTGTTCACTCTTGAGCGTCTGAGCAAACTCATCAATTTTTTTTAAGACTTTTTTTGGAATTCTTTTTCGAGCCATAGGAATACTTCTTTGCACATTGCCAACTTTAGTGTCGTAAATGGCTTTGTGCATTTTTTATAAAATTCATATTTGTCTTCTTTATAGCGACCGGCAATATGAAAACCGGTAATTTCCAACAATCGACTTTTTTCTTCTGCGGAATATTCGAGATTCGCGAACTTAGCTAGCCGTTCTAAATCATGAATAAAGGGTGGCGTATCCTTCGTCTCGATCACCACCATACCTTTGAGTAATTTCTCAATCGCCAAATGACAAAAAAACAAACAGGCATCATAATACTTGCCCAAAAACAAATATTCGGCCGTCTTCCAATCTTTTTTCGCCGAACTGCGCCAATAGACAATCTGATTTTTGAGTAATTCTTTTTTTGTCATAAAATCTGAATATGGATATATCATAGCATCATTTTCCCTGCTCGTCAAAATAAAAAACGGCTCTTTGGAGCCGTTTCACAAACTATTTTTCCATCCACTTCAATTTCTTATCGTTATACCTTTTTTATTTTTATTCTTTTTAACTATCATCATTTTTTTGATCTAAAACTAGATGCCACGAATTATATGAATTTACATCCACTCCTACAACTTTATAATTTTCTTCTTTTAATATTTGAGAAATTTCTCGATTTAATTTATCAATTCTTTCTCTATACGTATCATCTGTTTCACTATCTGTTACTGTTGCACCTGCTTTAAACAACTTGTCAGACACGCTAATAAATTCAGTAATTTCAGATATATTTAAATCCACATGAACAAAATCTCCTATATCATTTACATAAACCATATCATATATCCCTCTTTGATGAAACGAATTATCTACATTACGACCGACTATTACACTCTTTGCTTCCACAGTAGATAATGCTTTAAGATTACTATCAGCATGAATATCTTGTAATAATGTTTCTTTAGTAACTAAAACCTTAGCATGTCTTTCAATATACTCTTCTAAAGAAACACGACTCCCCATATCGCGTCGATCAGATGATAAACTATCTGGTTTGCCTGGCTCACCCATATAATTATTGCTTACATAAATAATACACTTAATAATACCCCCCCCCGACACCATTCGTCAATATTTTATCCACAAGCTTTATCCACAAACAAAAAATGACCCTTTCGAACCGTCTTCTTTCTATACCTAAATACAGATAAACCCTTCATTTAAGTCTGACCATCCCAATCTAAATCTAAATCTCGTCTCCACAAATCTCTCCGCCCAAGGCGGACCAGCCTCGGGCTGGAATCTTAATCTTAATCTTAATCTTAATCTTAATCTTAATCTTAATCTTAATCTCAATCCCTACACAATCTTCACCCCATACCGTTTGATCTCATCAATCAACATCCCCCCTTCTTTAAACACTTTGGGAGAATAGCCGACCGGTTCAATGTGAGGTTCGTATGCATTGGTAATTCGTGGCGTCTTTTGCCACAAATATGTTAAGGCATCCCAAGAATCTTTAAATTTTGGTGAAATAACACACACATCAATATCGCTCCATTCATGCGGATTTCCTTTGGCGAAAGAACCAAAAATATACACGTTCTTCACGGGCACCTTATCGTGTTGTAGCGACTTGGCATAGGCCTCTACCGCTTTGATAATTTTTTTTGGTATTCTTTTTCGAGCCATACAAATACTTCTTTACACAACACTAAATTTTTCTTGGTAAATGCCGGAGTACATTTCTTATAAAATGCAAGCTTATCTTCTTTGTATCTTCCTGCAATATGAAAAGTGGTAATCAATTTTAATTTAGATTCCTCTTCGTCGCTATACTCAATACAAGCTAAGGTCGCCAATCGTACCAGCTGATGAATAAATGGCGGTGTATCCTTCGTCTCGATCACCACCATACCTTTGAGTAATTTCTCAATCGCCAAATGACAAAAAAACAAACAGGCATCATAATACTTGCCCAAAAACAAATATTTGGCCGTCTTCCAATCTTTTTTCGCCGAACTGCGCCAATAGACAATCTGATTTTTGAGTAATTCTTTTTTTGTCATAAAATCTGGGTACGGACCTATCATATCATCATTTGAGCCGTCTCGCAAACTACTTTAATTTCACCCACGTGAACCCCTCCCTGGGGCAGGAACCCTAGATCCGGATTAAGGGACGCACGATGGAAACCCTGAGGCAGAGACCGCAGGGAGTTCTAGCGCAATTTTGATCGTTGAATCCGTCTTCCTTGTTCAATTCCTAGTTGAATAGCAATCTCCACAAGCACGTGAAAACCACTGCGATTTTCACACGTTCCCTCAAGGAAACCCTGTGAGTGCTCCGCACATCACAGCGAGTTCTTTTTCACTAAACCAATACTTCCCCATCCTCACTACTTAGCGTCTGCTCTCCACCTTCATCTACCACTTTAATTTTCCAGCCGGTAAGCTCAGCAGCAAGGCGGACATTTTGACCACCGCGACCGATTGCCAAAGAAAATTGGTCAGATGCCACATGTGCAACAGCTTCTTTTTCTGCTTCTTTGAGTTCAACTGTGTGCACTTTTGCAGGGGACAATGCTTTTTTGATATAGTCTTGCGCATCGTCACTATACGCAATCACATCGATTTTTTCACCCCCAAGTTCATCAATAATTGTCGTAATGCGACTACCACGCTGTCCGATACATGATCCAATTGGGTCAATTGAATCGTCCGCAGTAAACACCGCGACTTTGGCGCGATTACCCGGATCTCGCGCAATACCTTTGACAACGACTTCTCCACTCGCAATTTCTGGAATTTCTTGTTCAAATACTGATTGCACCATGCGATTGTCTTTTCGAGACAAGATAATTTCAGGTCCGCGATTTCCTGATGCGACTGATACAATATAAAATTTCATTTTTGCGCCAAGATTGTATCGTTCGCGCGCCACCATTTCCTGCGGGGGAAGTATTCCAGTAATTTTACCTAGATCAATAAGAAACCCGCCCGTTCGATCACGACGCTGTACCACACCTTGGGTGATCATACCTTCTTGTTTTTTGAAATCTTCAAATACACCGCTTCGCTCAGCTTCACGAAGTTTTTGGATGATGACTTGCTTGGCAGTCTGCGCAGCCATACGACCAAATTCTCCCGGCACTTCAAGATCAATTTTCAAAATTTCTCCAAGTTTTGCTTTTTTGTTATGTGTCTTTGCTTCAGTAAGCATTATTTGAGTTTTTGGATTGAAGCGAACCAAATCATTCATCTCTTCTTCAGAAAGCTCACGATTTGCAAGTCGAGCTTCTTCTCGACGTCTGATAAGTTCTTCTT
Source organism: Candidatus Magasanikiibacteriota bacterium (assembly GCA_016182415.1). Lineage (GTDB taxonomy): Bacteria > Patescibacteriota > Patescibacteriia > Magasanikbacterales > UBA922 > JACPGR01. The sequence continues at coordinate 4,360 of JACPGR010000027.1, read as the reverse complement.
GATCTTTTTCAAGCTCTTCTTCACTGATATCTTCGACCACTTCTTTTTCATCCCAGACTTTCATATCTCCCGTCTCTGGATCAAAAATAACTTGGATATTTTGTTGTTTATTTCCAAAATCTTTTCTATACGCCGCACCAAGCGCGGTCTGGAGTGCGTCCATGACAACGTCGAAATCTAAATTTTTTTCATCACAGAGAAACTGGATGCTTTTGGTGATTTCACTACTCATAAAACATTGATTACACAGATTACTATATGGATTTCACTGATTTGTGAACGATCCGAAAAAGTAACTGAAATTAATTTAATAAAAAAGTAGCATTGGTATAATGCTACTTTAATGTATATAGAATAACACAAACAAGCAATTTTGTCAAATAGACTCTAAAAAAAAAAAATATTTATCATGTTGATGAGGACGTTGAACTCGGTGATTGAGTTGGAACACAAACACCCTCTTGACACACACCAGTTGGATAACACTTAGTAGAATCGGTAATATATCCCGTACCTTGTGCATTACAAATATGGCTAAAGCTGAAAGTTGTATAATCTACACCATTTGCATTTATACAATCTTTAACGACTTCGCCCGGAGTACATATTATCGACTGTGTTGAAGAAGTTATTGGGGTACTTGTTACGATAGGCAAAGTAGAGCTAGAAACTAGACATGCACCATCACTACATATCATCCCATTTGGACATTCTTGGATCAATAATTTTACAAGAGGAGTATTATTACCTAATTTTCCATAGTTATCATTACACACATTCTCTTCAACATAATTATTTGCCGGTAAAAATTCAGATGAACATTTATCCGTATGTACACCTACATAATTAGAAGCACTACTGCTTGCGGTGACGGTTCCTTTTACAAATAAATTTTCACCACCATCAGAATCAACACACGAATAACTTACTGCAGACGTCGTTGTAGCTACAGGCATCGTGGAAGAAGTAATACACGCACCATCCACACATCCATTTGGACACTCATAATAGTCCATGACTTGAGTATCATTTTTACAATAATTTTCTTGAAGGCCTCCCCCACTTCCATAACTACAGAAATCAGTATTATCGATATTTGGACCGTATGTAGTTCCTTTTACATAATAATCAAGACCACCGTCAGAATCAGTACAACCAGACTGCATACCACCACCCACATTTATTTCAACATTAAATAGTGCATAATTTTTATACATACCTTTGTATGTAAGAACCATATTCATACCACCATCTTTGAGCATAAATACTTTACTTTTACCTTGATCAATCATTACACTCGTTGGAGATTCCACTGCTGTCGATGTATTAAATCCATCCGAAACAATCCACTGCTCGGGATCTTTTACAATGAGACGTACATTGAGTGAAGTATATTTTGAAACTACGAATGCATAATCAGGCGCCCATTTGTTAATCATTTTTTCTTGTTCACAGACACGCACTGACCCATTATCTACCAGTGTAGTTTTGTTAGAAATACAATTTGATCCTGATAAGCCACCCGCAGCAGCAGCCGCGACCGCAGCAAATCCCAAAAATGCAACTGCAATACCCATCTTGGTTCGAGTTATCGATACGACTTGTGTCTGTGTTTGAGTTGCAGACACTATTGGAGCTTCTTCCATAAGTTGCTCCTCCTGTTTTTTTCGTGGCATATTTTTTTACTTAAAATTAATAAGGCTAAAAACGTTGTGGACTAAATTGCATACAGTATAACACAACACACCATACTTAGAAACAAAATTTAGTGGATATCTTTTTCTTTCATCCCCACCCACTCAGCTACCACTTGACGTATATGTTTGTCCGTCACTTGTGGCCATCCATTTTTTTGTAAGATTGTGGATTCTTGTTTTTGAATTTCTTTGACTTTACTAATTTTTTGCTTTTGCACGGCTGAAAGTTTTTTGGCATCTTTTTGTTGCAGTTCTTCTTTTCGAAGGAGAAGCAACTCTTCTTTCAATTTTTTTATTTCCGGAGTTTCAAGATTATGTTCTTGGGCCAGACTATTTGCGGCACCATATAATAAAGCGGTCGCGTGATCATGTTCGGCATCAAGTCGTACATTCACCATCGCCGCACTCTCATCCATGATGTCAATAGCTTTATCCGGCAGTTTTCGTCCAGTTATATATTCCTGAGACAAGCGAACTGCGCTCGTGATTGCATCATCGGTGAATACTACTTTATGATACAACTCATAATTTTTTTTAAGTCCTTTCAAAATTTCCACTGACTCAGCAACACTCGGTTCGTCAACAAGCACAGATTGGAATCGACGCTCCCAGCTTTCATCGGGCAATATATATTGTTCATATTCTTTTTTGGTAGTTGCACCGATGACCTGAAGTTCACCACGTGCAAGCGCAGGTTTCAAAATATCTGAGATATTGACCGACCCTTCAGCACCTTTGGTCTGCATAATGGTATGAATCTCATCGATAAATAAAATAATCTGACGATTTGCATGAGTAACTCGCTCGACCAATTGTTTGACTCGCTGTTCAAATTCTCCGCGATATTTTGTTCCACCAATCAAATCTGCTACTTGTAAAACTAGGACTTGCTTGTTCTTGAGCACATTTGGCACATCCCCTGTCGCAATCTTAAGCGCAAGCCCTTCGACAATCGCGGTCTTTCCTACACCAGGTTCTCCTACCAAAATGACATTATTTTTTCTACGTCGAGTCAGGATCTGAGTTACGCGCAAAATTTCTTCTTCACGGCCAATCACCGGATCCACTTTTCCCTCTTGCGCCTGCTTAGTAATATCGAGGGTAAATCCACCTGCGTTATTATTTTTTTGCGATGCCTGATTTCCAAACACCGGCGAACTCAGTTTACCTTTTGATGATAGATATAGCACAATACCAAATACGATGAGTGCGATGCCGATGTAACGGATGATTTCAAAAAATTCCATATATTTTTTTAAAAAAAAGTATAAATAGTATACCACAAAATTATAATAACTAAAAATATTTTTCAAACTTACCCCATCGGTATCTCATAATGCCGTATATCCATTTTTCCACCCATAAAATAAATACTCACTTGTTCAAATTGAATTGCCGTTCTATCTACATCTATGCCATGCCAATTGCAATACACATTAGCAGCAAAAAATAAGGACTGTAATTTTTTCTTTCCGACTGACCGTTCTGCACTGCCATCACTGCTTCCGCGTGTTTTGATTTCGATAAAACACAAAGTCTTGCCAAAATATTTTTTTGCATGCCAGGCAATGATATCCACCTCGCCTTTCTTGTGTATGCTAAAATTTCTGTCGATAATATCATAACCCTTATTAACTAAAAAAGAGGCCGCAATATCCTCTCCCCATTTTCCAGTTTTTTGTTTTTCAGTCTGCATACAAAACAATCTGTTTTAATCTGTTCAAATCTGCTTAATCTGCTGTCTGTAATACCGTCATTTAAACAGCAGATTAAGCAGATTACAACGAATTTTAGCAGATTATTTAAGTATGTCGAAACAAAATCACACACCGATGATACGCTCCTACCTCAAAATCCTGCTCCACCACAAAATTATTATACATCGCCCAGCTTTTTATTTGATCAAAATTCACAAGTCCACCTTCCTGCGGACCTATGCCGGAAATCGATTTAATCCAATCGAGCACGACAATCTTTCCTTTTGGTTTGAGAATTCTGGAGGCTTCGGCAAATGGGGTATCATAGGAATTAAAATGAAACAAAACATTGATAAAAAAGGCAATATCCAAAGTTTTTTCTGCGATGACAATACCACCCGGACGCTCGAGATCTCCCCAAATAGTCTCAATATTATGCATCGCTTCAATAGCAGCGCGACGACGAATGGACTCAAGTACATCTTTGAGAATATCGACCGCATATATTATTCCTCGTTCACCGACAATTTTTGACGCAGGAAATACAATATGCCCCGTTCGTCCGCACCCAAAATCCGCAATATGCACGCCTTCACGCAATTGCACTTTTTCAAAAAGAAGTTTCGGATCAATCAAATTGTTGCCGGAGTGATATGACATAAAGAAAGTATAGGATACGAAATACGAACGGTACGAAATTACGAAACTATGTGGGATACGAAATACGAACGGTACGAAATTACGAAACTATGTGGGATACGAAATACGAAAGATACGAAATTACGAAACTATGTGGGATACGAAATACGAACGGTACGAAATTACGAAACTATTGTGGATACGAAATACGAACAGTACGAAATTACGAAACTATGTGGGATACGAAATACGAACGGTACGAAATTACGAAACTATGTGGGATACGAAATACGAACGGTACGAAATTACGAAACTATGTGGGATACG
>JACPGR010000026.1 GCA_016182415.1 Candidatus Magasanikiibacteriota bacterium | reverse complement strand
AGGGCTATACTATAGACGAGATAGGGGGATGTGTCAAATGGACGGAGGCTTACGAGGCGTACAAGGCTTACGATGCTTACGAGGCAAAATTAGATTCAAAATGTTTATTTGAGAAGAACTAATGCAATGCCATAATTCAGTTTAATTTCCATATAATGTATTTTGACTTCTTCTAGTTTTTCTTTATGTGATTTTAAGGGCACTGACCAATATCCATCAGGTAATTTTATAGTATCTGATTTTATTTCATCAAAATCTAGAATATGTATTGCGATCCCGCCTGGATTAAGTACGTCAAAAGAGTTTTTTAACACCAAAAATTGTTTATCAGTCTCGACAAATTTTAGCAACACGTGAGCATAGGTGATATCGTAGGGGGTGTGTGGAAGCGTTTGTGTGCAATCGTGTTGAAAGATGTTTGATTCATTTTTTAAGTGTTCGACAGTGATGTCATAGGTATACATTTCTATGTTTTGTCTAAGTAATTTTTTGAATAGCATTTTTTGTTTTTCTACCATTCGTTTGTCTCCGCAACCCATTACGGCTATTTTTATTTTATTATTATTTGTTTGAAAGGAAGTTTCTTTGAAAATTGTAACAAGCTCTCTTTCTTTTTCCTCAATTCGTTTTTGAATCTCCTCGTCAGATTTTTGTGCGTACGTTGTGTGATAAATTGACATAGATTTATCTTATTAATTTATTTTATTTTGCTTCGTATCTCCCCACTCACAAATATCGAGCCAGTAGACAAAATAATATCATTTTTCTCTGCCTGTTTTTTTGACCATTTAAGTGCGTCAAGCGGATCAAGAAAAATGTGAAATTTTGTGTGTGGTAACAGTTTTTTGAATTTGTTTCTAATATCTTGCGGATCTGCTACCTTTCGAAATGGATTGACTGTGTTTCGTGTTACTGCGATTGACGCTGGTTTAAGTGTCGCCAAGAGTTTGACTAGTTTTGTGATTTGTTTGTCCGCGCTGAATCCGACGACAAGATGTATCTGTTGATTTGGTTTTTGAATCAACTGTAGTGCTGCAACACTCGATTTTATTTTATCTTCATTGTGTGCGCCGTCGAGAATTAGTAATGGTTTATGAGAAACAATTTCCATTCGCAGTGGTTGGCTTGTTTTTGCCAAGCCTTTTTTTATTTTTGGAATTTCAATGCCTAGTTGTTGAGAAACTTCAATACACAAAATTGCATTTTTGATTTGATGTTCGCCGGGTTGATATAGTGTGTATAGATTTTTTTTGTATTCAAATATGGTCTGCTCGATTGTATGTTGTAATATCTTGTATTCAAATTTTATTGGCTTGAAAAATGCATTAGTTTTTTCACTTTCATTTTTTATGATGTCTAGTATAGCCTTATTTTTTTCTTGCGTAAAGACCACAGAGCCTTTTTTGATAATTCCTGCTTTTTCATACGCGATTTCTTGTATGTTGTTTCCAATAATTCCTATGTGATCACGTCCAATATTTGTGATAATCGCAATATCTTTTCGTGGTATGATATTACTTGCATCATATCGACCACCGCATGCGACTTCTAAAACTGCATGAGTTATTTTTTTTCGTACAAAAAATACAAAACCAATTACTTCGGTAAGTTCAAAAAAAGAAAGCATGTCGTATGGAGTTTTTGCACTATATAGATCAAGTTTTGGTTTGATAATTTTTATGATATCTACAAATTCTTTTTTGCTCATGTATCTATTGCCAATTTTCCAACGTTCTAGAATCGTGCTCGGGTGCGGGGAATAGGTCGAACCAACTTTTTTTCCGCTTGCGTGTAAAATATTGTGAAGAAATGCGACGGTGGAACCTTTTCCGCTCGTACCGGTAACGTGAATATAGTGGGGGATTTTCTTTTCAGGATTTCCGAGCATGTTTAAGAAAAATTGTAGACGCAATAAATACCACTCACATTTTCGTGGGTCATTCATGTATTCTTTCCTCGGCATGTTCGAGAGGGAGAGGAGCCAATTGTAGCTTTCTTGGAAGTTCATAATATTTGGGGATACGAAATACGAACTTTACGAAATTACGAACACCAAACACTTTCGTAATTTCGTACCTTTCGTATTTCGTATCCAAATCGTATCCATTTACCGTGCTACTACATACATCATATTTCCCACATTTTTTACCTTTCCTTTCATTTCCATGAGTACAAGCGTTGCGCTGATTTCTCTACTGCTTAAGTTGCTGCGTTTAGCCATAGCATCAACATGTATCGGTTCGCGGGTGAGGATTTGTAATAATTGGGCTTCGCTTGGGGAATCAGGTAAGATTTCTGTATTGGTAACATAGTGTGCAATATCTTGTAAGTCAAGTGAATCGATAATATCCTCGGCGCATGTAATAAGTTTTGCGCCGGATTTGATTAAGTTGTTTACCCCTGTTGACGTTATAGAAGTGATATTTTGAGGAATGGCAAAAATTTCTCGGCCATTTTCAAGTGTACACTCGGCGGTGATGAGCGCGCCGGATTTTTCTGCCGCTTCAATTACCAATGTTCCGAGCGATATGCCGGCAATAATTCTATTTCTGCGAGGAAATGTATATTTATTTGGAAGTGTTCCGGGAGGATATTCAGAAATTATCGCGCCGCCCTTGTCAATAATTCGTTCGCTTAATTCCATATGCGCGCTTGGGTAGATATGGCGTTTATTTATTCCTGATCCAAGCACGGCAATGGTGTTTCCATGTGCGGCGATCGCAGCGTGGTGTGCAATGCTGTCTATCCCAAACGCGAGGCCGCTCACAATTGTCACCCCATGTCGTGCGAGTTCGCTTACCAGTTCCTCGGTAACTTGTTTGCCATATTGTGTAAACTTGCGCGTGCCAACCACTGCGAGATTAAAGTGCGCATGAGTCAGATTCCCCCGTATAAACAAACAAATAGGAGGGTCATATATTTGTTTGAGTAATTCAGGATATTCTTTTTCGTCTGTTGTAATGCAGTGAATTTTTTCTTGATCTAATATTTTTTCAATTTTTTCAACATCAAGATGTTTTCGCCAGCTTAAAAATTCATGCGTAAGTTCATCCTCAAATCCTGCTTTTTTCAGATCATCAAACTCAGCTTTCCATATCTTGTCTACAGAAGAAAACGCTGTCAGGAGTTGCTGGTAGCGCTTTACCGTGATTTTGGGGAAGTGAGCGAGGAGGATTTCTTTTCGCATACAAATATTATTATGCCAATATACGAATTATACTAATGCAACTAATGATTACAAATGTACCTCAAAAAGTATTCGTAGTCATTAGTTGCATTAGTATACATTAGTTGATTAGTATAATAATTTTTTCAACAGCCTTGCTAATTGTTGATTCAAGTTTTTTCTTTTCAAACACTCCAAATTTTTTGAGTACAAAACTTGCCGTGTCTTCCATTTTCTTTTTATTTTCAGAGGCAATGCCGACGCGTACACGGATGAAGTCTTTGGTATCCAAAATTTCCATGATAGACTTGATGCCATTGTGTCCGGCATGTCCTCGATCCTCTTGAATTTTTATCTCACCAAGTACTATATCTTTGTCATCATGAACCACCATGAGATCTTTGTGAGTCAGTTTATAAAATTGGCCGATGAGTCCGACTGTTTCGCCGGATCGGTTCATAAAGGTGAGTGGTTTTGCAAGAATTATTTTTTTGTCTTGTATGCTACAGCCGCTAATCTCAGCATTGAATTTTTTACTTAGTTCCCAGTTGTTTATATTGTATTCTTTGAGTCTATCATGCAAGGCATCGAGTACCATAAAACCGACATTATGACGTGTCTTTGCATAGTGTTTACCAGGGTTGCCGAGGCCAATGATGAGCATCATATCATTATTTTTTCGACTTTGTCAGCTTGATTACAATCGGCGTTCCAAAGAAACCGAATTCTTCACGCAGTTTGTTTTCGATATAGCTCACATAGGATCGATGAATAGAAGTCTTGGCTTTGATCGTCATTTCAAAAATCGGGGGATTGCTGTTAAGTTGGCGAATGCCAAGAATTTTTGGTTGGCGGGTGCCTTTGCCGCGAGCTGGTTTGTGGGTTTTGGTTGCGCGTTCGATGAATTTGTCAAGCAATTTTTGCGGTAGTTCTATTTTTCTACTTGTTGCAATTTCAATGATGAGTGGAAAAATCTGTTGTATTTTGTATCCGGTTTTTCCACTGACAAAAAGTATGGGCGCAAAATTGAGGTGAGGGAAATGGGCATAAATCATTTTTTTTACCTCATTGCGAAATGCATCGCTATTGTCCTCAGCTAGATCCCATTTGTTAATTAGAATTATGACACCTTTGCTGCGTTTTTCAATCAAACCGCCTAATTGCATATCTTGCATGGCGATTGTCTCGCTCCCATCAAGGACGACTAAAATAATATCTGAATGTGTAGCGCTTGCAATACTGCGTTTGATGCCTTCTCGTTCTAATTCACCATGTACTTTTGTTTTTCGCCTGATGCCCGCAGTATCGATAAATTTGAGTTTGTGCGTTTTGCCTTCGTGTTCATACTCAAGCGTGGTATCATGTGGTTCGCGTGTAGTGTGTGCGATGTGGCTTACGATGACTTGTTCTTGTCCAATGAGTTTATTAAATATTGATGACTTTCCGACATTTGGTTTTCCAAAAAGAGAGATACTGATGAGGTCCCTTTGGTCTTTAATTTTTTTAGGACGTATAGATAATTTATTCAAATCTCTAAGTAATATATCAAGAAAATCTCCCACACCTTTTCCCGTTGTTGCCGATACGGGGATCGGCATTCCCAAACCAAGAGACATCCATTCTTTTTCACCTAGATTCATTTCTATTTTTTTTGTATCTGCTTTATTTGCAAGTAAATATATTTTTTTATCTTTGTAGGTTTGTGTAAGTTTTTTTGCAAGCTCTTTT
>JACPGR010000029.1 GCA_016182415.1 Candidatus Magasanikiibacteriota bacterium | reverse complement strand
GAGTGTTTCAACAGGAGATACTGCATTTACGTCAAGCAGTGATGTCAATCTGAGTACGAGTACGTTTGGAGGTGCGACGACGAGTAATGTGTTTAGCGGTCTTACACCAAATACCGTATATTACTTCAATCTCTTTGCCTACGATACCTGGGGTTTTAGCACCTCGTCTGCAAATGAACTGTCAACGACGACTTTAGCGGCTATTCCTCTCTCACTAGCAAGTTCCGGAATTACGCACACAGAAGCTACCCTGTCGTGGCAGACGAATACTAATCCGGCAGGCACCGGGTATTATGTGGAAAATACTGGGAATACGACGATGAATTCAGGCTGGATTACCAATACAAGCTATGGCTTTGGATCCCTAAGTTGCGGCAGTTCCTATAGTTTTCATGTCAAAGCGAGAAACAGTGCAGGACTCGAGACCAACTGGTCATCTCCAAGCGGAGTCTCGACAAGCGCCTGCACCGTTGCCACCCCACCTCAGGTTGCTCCACCACCGCCACCTCTGGAATTAACTCCAGTGGAATTAAAACTTGACCTTGAAACCTGTCCAGTCGGCACCACTAACCCGGCATGTATTAAACCAGAAGTGAATCAACCGACCGGACTTATCTCGATTACCAATGGCACTACCGTACTTCAATTTACTAATAGCGGAACTGTCACACTCAAACTTGATGAAAGGTATGCAGATAAAATTGCACTCAAAGAAAGTGACGGAAGTCCAAGTCAAAATTTTGATGGAGCAAGTTTTGAATCTATTAGTGCGGGAAAATCATGGACACTATCCGGGGCTGATGGAAAAAAATGTATCAATGCGCGTTTTTTTAATTCAGAAAAAGGATACACCTACACGACCTACGCCTGTGTAACGCTTGACACCATCAAACCGCTTGCGCCGACTATCAGTCTTGCAGATTCCGGAGTAGTACATGGCAAAATTGTAAACAAACCATCACTCGGTGGCACGACGAGTGAGCCATATTTGAATATTATTATTAGCAAAACTGCGATAGGCAAACTGGCGCTTTCTGCTGCTACGACATTTTATACCACAAGCAATGCCGAGGGAGACTGGAATTATAATTTTGCAACATATCTGGATCCTGGTTCATACGAACTTGCCGTGAAAGCAGAAGATCAGGCAGGAAATAGTTCTGAAACTACACAGACCGAACTCACCATTCCAGATGGTGAAACACAAGTGGAAGAACCGATAGAAGAGGAAGCGATTGAAGAAGAAGAAAAAGAAGATCTTCCCATTGAAATTGTGCAGGATCAAGCACCGCCAGATTCAGGAAATACACAAAGTGATGTAAGTGACACAAGTTCGGATAATAATTCTTCAACTGATTCTCCGAGTAACATTGTTGACAACATCGAAGTTGAGGAATTGACGCAAAAAGATCTATTGATAGAATCAACACAGGTCACATCAACACAAGAAACTAACGCAGTGATTTCGGCTAGTGTGGAAGGAGTAAAAACAGTCGCAAAAAATATACGTGAAAATTTGGCTCCGATTGCACAGCACATTGAAAAAGTTATCAATAACCCCCAGGTCGAGTATACCAATGAAACTACCGTGGCTCCTACTATTGTGGTTGCAAGTGCCGCAAACGCACTTACTGGTTTTGGTCTGAGTCAAGTACTGGTGTATCTCCGTTTTCTCTTCACCCAGCCATTCTTACTCCTTCGTATGCGCAGACGCAGACACTGGGGCGTGGTGTATAATAGTTTTACCAAACAACCCATTGATTTGGCGATTATTCGCTTGATTGATGCCAACACCCATAAGATACATGAAACACAAGTAACCGATACAAAAGGGAGGTATCTGTTTGTATCTGACCCGGGAGACTATAGGCTTGAGGTGTCAAAACAGGGCTTTGGTGGCTTGAGTGTACATCTTAAAGACAGGCTTAAAGACAATTCATATACTAATCTCTATCATGGAGAAACAATTACGATTGGTGGCGAGCGAAATGCAGTCATATATAATATCCCACTAGATCCAGACGGTGTTATCGTACCTACAAAAAAATTATTGAAACAACATACACGAAAAATACTCCAGACCTCGCTCTCAAGTATCAGTGTGTTTGTCGCACTCATTTCGTTTGTTATTTCTCCGACACTGCTCATTGCGATGTTTCTTCTGGTGCATATACTCATATATATCATCTTTCATTATCTTTCCACACAAGGCCTTGGCAAAGATTTTGGGACTATTTTTCATCAGAAAAAAAACAAGGTACTCAAAAATACCATCATCCGAATATTTGACGCGACTTACAATCGATTGGTGGATACCAAAATCAGCAATACCAAAGGCAGATATGCTGCACTAGTGGGCTCGGGAAACTATATAGTTACATACGAAAAGCCGAGCTTTGAGATCAAGAAAACTGAGGTGTCTATTTCTGCTCGAGAGAAAATGGGTGGGGTGATTGCACGGGATGAACGACTTACAAAAACCAACTCAGATTGACAAAAGCTGTATATATACTATATACTCCTTTTATTAGAAAAAGGGCTTAATTTACCTAATCTATGCCCTCTGACAATCACGAAACACTAAAATACTGGCTTGTCTCAGCTCAAAACAATTGGAAGACTGCTGAAGGGTTGTTTGGTTTAAAAAGATATGACGCTTGTTTATTTTTTTGTCATCTGGCAATAGAAAAACTACTCAAAGGATTGATTGTATACCGCACTTCACAAACTCCACCATATATTCATGACTTACCTAAGTTGGCATATACCGCAGGAATTGATATGGACGATAATTTAGAAAAAGAACTTGAAATCATTTCTTCATTTTCTATTGCGGGAAGATATGATAGTGAAAAATTTGATTTTTATAAACTGTGCACACCCACATATACACAAAAACACAAAATAATGTGCAAAAAAATATATCTATGGCTAAAAAAAATGTACCCAACTATATAAAAAAAGAGATCAAAAGTTTTATTGAATCCTTACAATCAGAAGGGATTCCTATTAACGAGGTATATCTTTTTGGTTCATATGCGAAAGGTCTTCAAAAAAAAGATAGCGATATCGATGTTTGTGTTATCTCTCCAAAATTTTCAAATGGTCTTTTGGCAACTCAATATTTATGGCACATGCGACCAAAGAATTATATACATACCATTGAGCCTGTAGGGTTTCATCCCCGAGATTTCCGTGCGGGAGATACTGCATTGATTGACGAAATAAAACGTACAGGGGTTCAAATACTCTAAATAATCCACTTATCCACACACACCCTTGACATCAACGCACAATAGTGTTTTACTATTGTGCGTTTCTTTTTTTTTGGCTATAGTAAGCCTATATACGTACCTTATTATTTTTTTATGAATAATCGAATTTTATATTTCGGGATTAGTCTCTTTCTAGGCAGTTTCTTCTTTTTGCTTCCAGTGAGAGGGGCGGAGTTGTCGACTTTGGGGGCGTCGACGTTTTTGGGGGGGGCAAATGGAGATGTTGCAAACGACATCATCGTTGATACAGCTGGAAATGTATTTGTCGTAGGAGTAACAAATAGTCAAAATTTTCCTTTGTCGTCCTCTCCATATGATACTACCTATACACCATTTGAAACTGATATTTTTGTCTCAAAACTTTCATCAAATTTGCAAATACTGTTAGGGTCAACCTTTTTGGGTGGTTCAGGAAAAGATATAGGACAAGCCATTGCGCTTGACTCTACAGGAAATGTATATATAACCGGTTTTACCATTAGCGGAGATTTTCCTGTAACATCTGGTATATATGACTCAACTCATAATGGATGGGAAGATGCATTTGTAACAAAATTATCACCAAATTTACAAACGATTTTAGCATCTACCTACTTGGCTAGCACTGGTTTTGGTACAGATAAAGCACAAGACATTGCAATTAATAGTAATGGGGATGTGTATGTGGTGGGTAATACCGATAGTACCGATTTTCCTATTGTGGGAGGAACATACGATTCAACATTTGCGGGAG
>JACPGR010000028.1 GCA_016182415.1 Candidatus Magasanikiibacteriota bacterium | reverse complement strand
TCACTCTGCGCATGTTGCATGGGCAAAGGAAGTTTCTGCCGGCAGACGTTATGCCTTTGCAGATAGATTTAACGATGACATATATCGGTATATTGATTTTGATATCTTGAAATCTCTGACAGATGAGTATTTAAAAAAATTAAACAAAGAAATTAACAAGGTTAAAAAGAAAAAATAAAGAGAAAGAGATTCGGTGAATTAGTCTAAGTGGTTTAAAACAAAAAAGTCTTTCCCAAAACGAGAAGACTTTTTTGTTATATTTTTATTCCTCTATATTCACATGTAACTCAGGCCTTGAGGCCTGACTGTTGAATACAAAGGAATGATCCCGACTATTTGAAACGCCGTCGGGGAGGCTAGAAGAAGAGGTGGAATCGAGTGAAGAACTCGACACCATCTCCATCTTGTGGAAGGTTGCGGAAGTGAAGGGCGAGATCCGTTCCAACATGGTCGCCGAAACGGAGAAGCACGTTGGGTCCCGGGAACTGGACCTCGAGTTCAGACCAAGCCCAGAAGTTTCCGAAGTTGAATGAGGGTTTGATGGAAATGAGAGGCTCGTTCGGCTGGAAGACCCAGCCGAAATCCATCTCCAGCTCGAACCACTTCATCAGTTGGTAGGCAACACCAGTGTAGATGATCGGCGCGAGCTCACCGAGGAGGTTGCCAGCGGGAATAAAAGTTGTTCGGACATCCAATTGTTCGTTCACGTCGTACTGGGCATGGATGAGGAGACGTACACGGTTTGGATGTAGTTCTAAGGCGTTTGTGCTTGGGGTTTGAAGAAAGATGGTGAGAACAACGAAAAGTATGGCTACACGGTTCATTTTTCTCCTCTTTTCCATTTTAAAGAAGTTTGTTCCATATCCACTTGACAGGGAACGACTTAATATATACAATATATAGTGAGTGGTAAATACCACCACGTGGTGGCCAGTACCACCATTCAAATCCACTCCACTTTAGTGGAGGTCGGCAGGCTTTAGCCTGCGTTAATGGTCATCTATATACTTCAGTCCACAAGCCTGGAGATCCAAGCTGGAGATCAATGGATAGTATACTATGACAAAATAATACTAAAATATATAGTAGCACTTGACATATTTATATTAAAATGATAGAGTAGTGTATATAAGACGCTTTATGCTTCATAGACATATAGAAGAAGAAATTCAGAAGTATCTATCAGAAGATTCCAACAAGATTTTTTTTATCTGGGGTCCTCGTAGATCAGGTAAAACTACAATTTTGAAAAAAATCAAAGCTGATTTTGGCTATCCACGTTTTAATTTTGATCTCATTAGTGATCGTGATAAATTCCAACCGGTCAAACATATACTGGCGCGTATTGCAGAAGAACATGATGTTATTTTGATTGATGAGGTGCAAAATTATCCCGAGGCAACCGTCTCACTCAAAATATTGCATGATGAATTTAATATAAAAATAATCGCAACAGGTAGTAGCGAGCTACGACAAAAATCTAATCAATTCGATAGTCTTGCCGGTAGATTTATTGAGCGATATTGTCTATCTTTTTCGGTAGAAGAGGTGTATGTCAATTCTGATATCAAAAAATATGATGTTCCCGAGTGGTGGAAACATACAAGTGAATATGCGCAAATATATGGTATGTATCCTGAATTGTCTTCATTTGAAGATGGCGCGATGGTCGAAGAGAAACGGATTGACGCATTGCAAAATATTTTGGATACCTATATTTTGAAAGATATTATACAGATATATAATCTCAAAGATACAAAACTGGCACAGCAAATATTGATAAGCATTGCACTTCAGTTGGGGAGTGAAGTATCCATACGAGAACTTGCAAATAATCTCAAATCTACTGCAGTTACGGTATCCAATTATATTGAAATTTTTATAAAAAATTATGTGCTCATTGAGGTTTCTCCGTTTAAAACAAATATACGACGTGCAATTTCTCAACACAAAAAACTGTACTTCACTGATTTGGGAGTGCGAAATATTTTGATACGGGATTTTAGACCATTGGCATTGCGTCAAGACAAAGGCGGAGTTTTTGAGAATTTTGTAATTTCTGAAATATATAAAAAAATAAAAAATCACCATAAAAAATTAAGCATGTATTTTTATCGACAGTATGATGGTAGGGAGGTTGATTTGGTGCTTGAAGATTATTATAAGAACTATACTTGTCTCGAGATAAAATATATGAATGGAGTTTTAAAAGATGTATTCCCATTGCCATATACCGGGTTAGTCCTTAATTCAGAGAATTTTTTTGAATATATACAAAATTTGTGAGTATTGATATGCACCTCGACATTCTCGAAGACCTCGGACTTTCTCAAAACGAGGCAAAAATATACGAAACCCTCCTCTTGGAAGGCGAGAGTACGGTGACTGTGATTTCATATAGAAGCAAAATTCACCGTCGCAACATCTATGATTCTATGAATCGCCTGATTGAAAAAGGCTTGGTGTTTCAGGTTATCGGGAGTGGAGACAAATTGTATAAGCCCGTAGAGCCTCACAAACTCATGGAGTTGGTGGATGAAAAACGCATGAGGCTCGAAAACGTAATGCCTGAGTTGATTGATGTGTTTGAAAAAAAACCACATTTGGAAGCGGCATATATGTACAAAGGTATTGAAGGGTTTAAAAATTATTTACGCGATATGTTGTCATCGCAAGAAGACGCATATTTTATCGGGGCAAAAGGCGCCTGGTTTGATCCACGGCTAAAAACATTTTTGGACAGATTTTTGGTGGACGCACAAAAACGAGGTATTAGGTATTATCATTTGTTTGATTATGAAGTAAAAGATCGTGCAACACATGTCCCACAGTCTGTCGGGAAGCCTTACAAATTTTTACCCAAAAAATATTCAACGCCAAGTATGGTAGATATCTTCGGGGATCATGTGGTGTCGTTTACGGGTGCGGGATTATGTAAAATATCAGATGATATCACTATTTTTGTAAATATTTCTCGACCACTTGCGACGAGCTACAAGACATGGTTTCAATTTATGTGGGATCAGTGTCCTGAATTGAAATAACACTGATTTCACTGATTAAAAAAAGATTACACTGAACGGTGTAATCTTTTTTTTCTGTGAAATTTGATCTAATCCGTGTAATCAGTGTCAGATTTAAGATTTATCAAATGTCGAAATCCAAAACTATGTACTGTCCAGTCAAACACAATGCGAATTTTACGCCAGAATCCGGGCATAAACATCACATAGACGGTTCGACGTATCCACCAGGCAAGTTTTCCAAATAAAATAAAAGGTCCAATCTGTGCGACCCCATACCAATCCCCGACCGGCATGAGTGTACCTTTGGAATGAAATACAAAACGCGTATTTTTTTTGCCGTGTATTGTCCGAAGTATATGGTGTGCGAGGTAGCGACCTTCCAAATGCGCCGCTTCTGCCAGTTGAGGATATGCAATATGCGTGTGTGGATCAAGAATCTCAGCATTGTCCCCGAGTGCATAGGTGTGCGGAAAGTCCGGCATCGTGAGTTCACCGGTAACTTGTATGCGAGATTTTTGGCAACAATATTTTGGATCCATATAGTGTGGTCCGATATTTTCAAATCCTGCTGTCCAAATGGTCAGATCACTTGTTAGTGTCTTTCCATCTGCGAGTACGACGGCATCGTTGCTTACTTTAGAAACTTTTGCATTGAGCAGTATCTCGACCCCTTTTTTCTCAAGTCGTCGTGCGACTTTATCTTGTACTTTTTTAGGCATGTAGTTTAAAATAGTATCACCCGAATGAATTAAGGTAATGCTCATTTTTTTATGGGGATATAATTGAGTCACTTCACGCAAGGCAAGATCATAGAGCTGTCCCGCAATCTCGACACCAGTATAGCCCCCACCGACAATGCATATATTGAGTTCTTCTTTGTGGGTGTTGTTGAGCTGTCCGAGTAACTCATATTTGAGTTTGAGTGCACTGATGAGACTGCGGACATTGTGTGTGTATTGTTCTGCTCCCGGTGTATTGAAATAATTGGTCACGCTACCAAGTGCAATCACGGCAAATTCATAATCAATGATTCCTTCATGAGTTGTAACTTGTTTTTTCTCTGGATTTATATATTCCACTCGAGCGTTGATAAACTCATGTGGTGTTTTATAAATCAACTCACGCAGTGGAATCGCGCAGTGAGTCGGTTCAATCGATCCGGTCGCAACTTCATGAAGCATAGGGACAAAGGTAAAATAATTGTTCTCGTCAACAATGGTGATTTTTTTGTTAATATTATGACGTTTCAATAATTTTGAAAGTGTACGAAATGTCTCAAAACCTCCAATTCCTGCTCCCAAAATTAAGATATCAGTTTTTAATGTAGCCATACTTATTTCAAATTCTTGATAAGTGTTTTTATTTCTTCCAAATCTTTTTGCATATTTTGTATTTCACGCTCAGCCTTTCTATTTACCGCGTGATCATACTGCGCTGCCATGCGGTCTCGTTGAGCTTGTCTATTTTCACTCATCATGATGATGGGTGCTTGGACTGACGCAAGACATGAGAGGACAAGATTGAGTAAAATAAATGGGTATGGATCCCACTGCATCCAGTATGCATATACATTGACTGCTATCCAAATAAGCAAAATTCCGGCAAATGCAAAAAGAAATGTCCAGCTTCCCATAAAAGTGCTCATATAATCAGATGCCCGTTGGCCAAAAGTGAGATTTTGGTGATGGGCGGTGATTGGGTGTTGGTCGGGGGTGGTGTTTTGAGTTGGTTTCATAAATAAAAAAGCTCGAAATGCCTAAAAGGCATATAATAAAATAGCCCTCTAGGCTTTTCAAGCCTTTCTGGCATTTGTGCAATTAGTATACCACATGTTACAATGGTTGTGCATATTTGTGGATATGTATTTTGGAAATTGTATTACTTAATCTGCCTAATCTGCTTACGTTACTATTATTTATGAACATATTCCTATACGGAGAAGACACCTTTCGTAGTCGACAGTATCTCAAGAAAATGATTGAGAAGTTTAAAATTGACCGAGACCCACAAGGTTTGAATACGGTGGTGCTGGATTGCGAAAAAGAAAATTTTGGCGTAGTGATGGGGCAAATTTTGGCGACCCCATTTTTGGCTGAACGTCGAATAGTGGTACTCGAACGATGTCTGACTGCTGTCAAGAAACAAGAATTGCAAGAAGAATTATTGAAGCGTATTACTGAACATACAATTGCTGATTCAACCGTGATGGTGTTTTGGGAAGATGGTGCAAAACCGAAGACAAAAGTTGCAAAAGAGTTGTTTGCGATATTGTCAAAAGAAAAGTTTGCACAGAGTTTTGAGTTGTTGCGTGGGACACAGCTTTCAGCGTGGATCAAGACTGAAGTAGAAGCGCGGGGTGCTACTATTGATGCGTCTGCCTTGCAGTATCTTGTGCTCAATGTCGCAGGAGACATGTGGCGACTGAGTACCTTGCTTGATCAGCTTGCGAGTTATTATCCGTCAATTACTATTTCGTCAGTTCAGGTGTTTGTCGAAGAAAAAGTGGATGACAATATCTTCAATTTGGTCGATGCAATTGTCGCAAAACAGCCCAAAAAAGTATATCAGATGATTCGTGAGCAGTATGCAAAGGGTGAGGATGCACAGTTTATTTTTGCAATGTTGATTCGTCAGTTTCGTATTTTGCTTGAGCTTCGGGATGTACTGGATAGAGAGGGAAATCTAAATGGTGATATGCTTGCAAAGCAACTGGGACTCCATCCCTTTGTCGTCAAAAAATCTTTGCCGTTTGTAAAAAAATATACGTTTGCAGAATTGAAACAGATTTATTCGTCGCTTCTAGATATTGATATACAAACAAAAACTGGTCAGGGAGACCAGTCGGTGTTGCTTGATGTGTTTGTGGGGAAGATGATTACTTGATTTTGTTTTAGATTCTTGAACCCTCAGTATATAATCGTTCGATGTCGGCTTCTGTTGGAAGTTTAGTTCTCATTATTTTTATTTCTTGTTGTAATTCGCTAAGTATTCGTTTTTGTTCTGCAATAGTGAAATCGTCTTCAACAAGAGTCGTATCTGTTGATAGATTTGCATGAATTTTTTCTAATTTATTTTTGGAATTAGTATATAATTCTTCACATGTTTTTAACATTTCGTCTATAATAGGTTCTTTTCTATTTTTTATTGCTTCAAGCAATTTTTGTTTTTCTGCTTCATCGTCACACTCGGATTCAAGAAATGGGTCTGCTGGATCAGTTAGTCTCCCTTCAATATTTCGGATGTTATTAGTTTTTTCTTTAATCAATTGTAATAGTTGTATCTTATTTATTGTTCCCATTAAGTAGTCGTCGATATCGAAGGGAATATTTCCTATGGCATCCATAAATTCATTTCCGGACCAATGAGAAATTGCTTTTCTGACTAATTTTGTGATCTTCATATTTTTGTGTATTTAAAATCCCAGTTTATTAAAACTGGGATTAGTATATCGCTTCACTTATTTTTTTGCAACCGCACTCACCTTTTTCATGAGTTTTGAGGTATATCGAGCCGCAGTATTTGGTTCCATGACACCTTTTTTTACTGCTTTTGCAAGTTTCTTTTGTGCGAGGATGACTTGTTCTCTGAGGTCTTGTGCCCCTGCTTCTACTGCTTTTTTAGCATTTTTGAGGGCTTCTTTGTATGCTTTTTTGACAACTTTGTTCTCAGCTTCACGCTTTTCAGATTGTCTCAAAGCCTTTTTTGCATTTTTTAAGATAGGCATAATGTTTTATTAACTAGTTTAGATTGTATTAAAGGTATCGAGAGTATAGGGCAATATGGGGTTTTTGTCAAGGGTACCGTACGTTTGGATGCTAGAAGCTAGAAGCTGGATGCGGGATTTCTCGCCTCTTGCATCCAGCTTCTAGCTTCTTTACCTTACTCTTCAGTCGTCAAAATAGGTTTATCAAGCATCAGTGGCTCTATAGACCGCTCTCCCTCCGTAATTCGTACTACATCTTTGTCTATTTTTGCCAGTTCGGTAGAAGCAGTATTGTAGTGTCCGACAGTTGTCGACAGACTCATCCCAAGTTTTTTCATATATGCCTCATAGGCTTGTATATGTTTTTGTAGACCTTCTACATTTTTGCGAATTGCAACGGCACTTTCTTCGATTCGCATAGCTCGCAATCCTTGCATGACGGTTTGTAAGTATGCCGCAAAGGTCGTCGGTGAGACGATGATCACATGTCGTTCGACAAATGCATAATCAATCAAATTACGAGTATTTACTTTGATTACACTTTTGACATCGTTGACAAGTAGATCATAATAGATTGCCTCAGAGGGGATAAACATGAATGCAAAATCAAGGGTCTTTTCTTTTGGTTTGATATATTTTGCAGTTTCATCAATTCGTTTTTTCAAATCATTTTTAAATTGTTTTTCAAGTTCAACACGTTTGTCATCTTGTTCTTCGTGAATCAGTCGTTCATAATTATCAAGAGAAAATTTGGCGTCGACCGGAATGATGCCATCTTTGGTATGAATCGCCGCATCCACCACATCCCCATCGTCAAATCGATATTGCAAGGTAAATGCAGTTGGTGGCAAAATATTTTCAAGCACCAATTGCAGGCCTGCTTCTCCCAAGTTCCCTCGTTGTTTTTGATGTTTGAGTACTTTTTCGAGATTTGATAATTGTTCACTAAATCCGATGACTTGTTGATTGGTTTTATCAAGACTGGTTAATTTTTCAGTAATTTCGGCAATCATTTTGTTGCTTTGTCCACTGATTGCTTGAATAATTTTGGCATTTTGTCCAAATTGATCTTGAAAGGTGCGATTGAGATCTCTGGTCGTGTCCCCCATTGCTTTGTGTGTTTCAGACATTTTTGTATCCATGGTTTTGTTGAGTTCTTGTATTTGTTGCTGGAGCATCATGAACAGATGTTGATCCCCTTCTTTTGGTTTTTGGGAATCTTGTAATTTTTTGTAGAGGAAAAATATCGCGACGAGGGTTGTAATGAGGAGGATGATGAGGAGAGTTGTTTGCATATGTTGAATATGACCAATATCGTAGGGTGCAGGCATGCCTGCACCCTACGGGTTTTCATAATTTATCAATATTATTATTTTTTAAATCGTCCAAAGAAAAACATCACGATTCCGAGGATGATTGCGCCGGTGAGTGCGATGATTGTGGCGAGGGTAGCGTCCATAGATCTATAGTATATATATCTTTTTGATAAATGACAAACGTCTTATGTTTTAGTACATAATTTGTTATAATTTAGAAAAGTTTTTATACTTGATAAATATGAAAAACAGAAGACAAAATAGAATGATTAATTTTGATTATAATTCAATGGGTTATTATTTTGTGACAATTTGCACACAGGATCGAGAATTATTTTTTGGAAATGTAGTATATGATGAAATAATATTAAATGAAATGGGAAAAATTGCGTTTGATTGTTGGAATGAAATTCCAAAACATTTTGAAAATATTACATTGGATGAATTTGTAATAATGCCAAATCATGTACATGGGATTGTGGTGATTGAAAATAATTATAACCAAAATTGCGACGTGATTGTAGGGGGCAGGCATGCCTGCCCCCTACAATCATCAATGCAAAACAATAAACCTATATCTATCACACGTCCCCATGAATTATTACCCGTCGTCATCGGTTCATACAAATCGGCGGTGACGAAATTGATACATAGATTATCAGATGTAAATCAAATGGATTTGAAATATTCCACCGTAGGGGACAGGCATGCCTGTCCCCTACCAATATCACGGATACGAACGACGCAATTTGGTTGGCAACGATCCTATTACGATTCCATTATTCGTGATGAAATGTCATTGCATCGTATTCGTGCCTATATCAAAAATAATCCAACGAATTGGGTGGTGGATACAAATTATAGAAAATAAACACAAAAAAGTCCGCAAAATAATTGTGGAATTTTTGTATTGCAAATTTATTAGTCCTTAGTAATTTCTTGAATAGCTTGAATAAATCTGTCCGCGTGTTCAACAGTGTTACAAAGGCTTACAGAAACTCGTACCACACCTTCTTTTGTACCTGTTAGTTTTCTTATCACCTGATACACACAAAAACTTCCTGCCCGTACACCTATACCATAGTCATCATTTAATATTTTTGCCGTTTCGTTAGCTGACAAATCTTTGATGTTGAATGTTATAATACTATTTAGGTGTTCTTCTTTTGTATATACAGTTACTTGTGGATTAGTTTTCAAATAATCAAATATTTTTTTGGTAATTTTATATTCATGTGTATGAATATTTTTCAAACCTAATTCTGTCAATTTTTGTAATGCGGTTGACATCGCTATGGCTCCTACGGCGTTGGGGGTTCCCGGATCATGTAACAGATTGGTCTTCCCATAGTAAAAAGTTCCGGATTCATCGATATATTCAATATTTCCACCCCCAATTTGGTATGGCAAAAAATTGTTAAAAAAATCTTTTGGTCCAATAACAAAACCGGATCCATACGGCGCATAAAATTTATGTCCGGATGCTACCAAGAAATCAATACCCAATTCGGACATGTTAATTTTTTTGTGTTGTATGTATTGGCATGCGTCAACTATAAAGTATGTGTTGTATTTTTTACAGAGATTTCCGATGGAACGTAAATCTGGGCAATAACCGGTTACATTTGAAGATGCAGTAACTACGAGAGCCTTAATCTTGTGTTCCGACAGAATATGTTCAATATCCAATAAATCAAATTCGAGATTTTTGTCCACATCATACAGGAGTACATATTTTTTACCGTGTGTTTGGATGTCTTGTGAAGTGTTATTATTTTTTTCATGTTCAAAACGATGTATGCCGAGTTGTTTTATGCCTTCAGCTTTGATCCATGGTAGCCACGAAGAGCTGTGTTCTATTGAGGATACAGCTATTTTTCCGGGTAGAAAAGAAAAAAAATGAGAGAGCATATTGATGCCACCTGTTGTGTTGTTTGAAAAAATGACGTATGCATCCTGTGGTGCATGTACAAATTCTTTTATTATTTTTCTACTTTCTTCATACCAGTCAGTAGACAATTGAGATTTTATTCCAGCGCCACGATGTACAGAACCATATTGATTCATAAATTCTTTTACTGCTTGTTCAACTACGAGAAACGGTGGTGTGGTCGCAGCATTATCAAAATTTATGTATGATGTTTCGCCAAGTTTGTTAGTTTGTATCGGAAAGTTTTGAATACCTGATGAAAACAAATCAGCGTAGTTTTCTGTGTGTATCTCGGTTGGTTTTCTCGCTATAAGCAAAAGTGTGTTTATTTTTTGAAGTAAGATTTTTGATTCAAATCCTAAATCTTGAATCCATTGTGTCAAATCTTCTTTTGGAGCTAGATCATTGAGATATGTATGGTGATATGCCCATTCTGCTAGAGTTTTTTCATCTGTGGCATGTTCTACCATGTGATGAAAGTGTTTTGCATCATTTAGTGATGACTCGGTTTTGTCTGCGTGAGTAACCAAGTCTCCTAAAATAAACCATCCGCCGGGCTTTAGGCTGTGATAAATTTTTTGTAAAACTTTTTTCTTTCCTTTATGGTTTTGATGGTGTAATCCAATAACGGACACAATGATGTCGTATTTGTTTGGTTCAAATTCCATTTCTGAATAATCAGTGCAAATGTAATTCACCTGATTTTCACTAAGTCTCATTCGGGCAGACTCTAGCATGGGTGCAGAAAAATCTACAATATCCAATTTTGTTTGTGGGAGTAAATCTCGCAGTAGTTTGCTCGTAAGTCCCGTTCCTGCCCCAAGATCTAAAATATGATATTGTCTACCCTTTTCAAATTTTGTGTTAACAAATTCAGAAATTATATCGTTGAGTTCTTGATAATACGGAATGACACGAAAGATGTCCATATCATATTTCTCGCCTGTGTATGAATTGTAGTTTAGATTGTCTGGGTTTACATTTGTGGTGTTCATATAAATAAAGATATCTGTAGCTACTCAGCTTTGCGTTTTGTGAATGCAACTCTCCCCTCGCCCCTCTCTTACCGAAGAGAGGGGAAACACCCGACTTTGTGTCTCCTTTCTCTTCGGTAAGAGAAAGGCGGGGATAGAGTTGCGTTCACAAATAAAATAAAATGGGTGGCTACAAGATATATTAATGAATAACCATACAGTCTAGGTCAAATGTATTTAATAGTCAACAATTATCAACACCAACCATTTACAATTTACCTAACATAACATATAATATACATATATTTATAAATTGTCGTAAAATTTTGACACAAAAAATGTGGATAGGTCTTCGCCTGTGGGCTACGCCCTATAAACTATTAATAATATATGAATAACGTATCAACATTAAAAAATCTTGGATTATCAGATCAAGAAGCTCTAATATATCTTGAACTGTTGAAATTGGGAGGAACTCAGGCGAGTAAGCTTGCCAAATCTATGGGGATCAAGCGTACGACTGTATACCCAATCTTAAAAAAGCTCGCGGATAGTGGTTTTGTCACAGTCTATTTTCGAAAAAATCGACGCTATTATTATGCCCAAAAACCACAACGGGTCGCTTCATTGTTTGGCAAAAAACTTGATTCGTTTTATGCCATGATCCCGTTGCTTGAATCTCTTGAAAAAAAAGATGTTCAAATGTCCGGTTTACGATTTATTGAGACGCTTGATGAACTTAAGCAGTTTTATACAGGGGTGCTCGATGAATATCGAGACAAACAATATTGTATTATCGGGAGCGCCCAAGGTTGGGAAGATCTCGATATGGAATGGTTTCGGCAGTTTCGATATGATCGAGGTAGAAATAATATCAAGACAAAATTGCTTCTCACAGAGGATTCGCGTGAGATTAATCCGGTAGAAGAAAAATTGCTTCGGGATTTTCGGTATGTACCTTCGCAATATCAATTTCGAAGCACCATTGATATATTTGAAGATCAAATTTTGGTGGTTAGTCCTGAACTGAGCTCACTTGCGATCGTGATTCAGATTCCCGCAATGTATGATATATTTAAAGCGATGTTTGATATGCTGTGGGATACTGTGGGTCTTGATAAAACTTTGGATATAGCGTAAGATTGTTTCACATAGAACATTGAATAACGCCTTCATAATTCAATGGATAGAATAGATCCGTCCTAAGGATAAAATGTACGTTCGATTCGTACTGAGGGCACAATTGGAGTAGTTTTAGCCAAAGGCTGATCAGCCTTTGGCTGACAATGGATAGAACAGTCCCGTCCTAAGGGAGAGATGTGCGTTCGATTCGTGCTGGGGCTACTGTAGATTTTTTTTGGTGTTTGATTCTAGGTATCTGAATGATTATGATATATGTAGGGGGCAGGCATGCCCCCTACATAATAATCTGTAAACGTTTTCAATAAACGTCGTTTGTATACAATAATCTATACAAATTTATACAAAAACGTCCTACATGTTTGTAGGCGTTTTTGTTTTACGTGAAACAACATTGATTTCGCTGATTATTTTTGATTACACTGATTTGGATATTAAAATGTTGGGTTGAAAAAATAAGTACTTTGAAGACTCACGTGTTTCCCCTCTCTATCAAGAGAGGGGCGAGGGGTGAGTTGCGTTCACGAGTAAAGCGGGGTGAGTAGTTACGATTTAGATAGAACACTGATTAAACGGATTTGAACAGATTAACCTGTGGCTGTTTTTGAAATTCGTTTATTATCATGTTTAAAAAAAGTCAGTTGTTCTACGTGAAACATTTGTGTAGTATTTATAAGTTGGTTAACGTGTTGATGGATAAATGGGGTATGTCTCAGAAAATGTGGTGTCTATGAAGCAAGTGGAAGTAAAGGGAATTTACAAATTATATAATAAATTATATATTATTTTGCTACAATAATATATATTATGATGTCGTACAATATAATATACTCAAAAACTATAATACTTTTCACTTCGCTTTAAATGTGTTATACTTGGGTTTATTATTACATACTATAGATATATTTATATGTTCAAAAATCTAGTAGAGACAATGGCAGGGTTTGTATTGAATTTTGGACTGCTGATCGAATATATTGCGATCGGATTTATTGTGATTTCAGTGTTGATTGCGCTTGGCAAGTTACCGATGAAAAAATATACGACTGAATCAGTACGGCGTGGTTTGGCTCGAAAGCTTATTTTTGGGCTTGAACTCATTATCGCGGCAGATGTACTTTTAGTTACTGTAGCTAAGAGTTTTGATGAAATAATTCAGCTCGGGGCTATTGTACTTATTAGGATTATGCTTGGGTATGCACTGAGGAAAGAGGTGGCTGAAATAATACACTGATTATTTTAGATTACATTGATTAATTGGATTGAAAATAAGGTTGCGATACGTTGAGATAGGTAGAGATAAAATTGAGATAAAATTGTCCAAAAATAAAAAAGCTTCTGAAATAAAAAACAACCCCATAGGGGTCATCTCCAACCACGTCTCTAGACTGAGTGTCTCAGCCACGCCACCGTCCGGTGACAGTTCAAGATACAGGTTTTGGTAATTAAAGTATAACTGAACTTTGGCAAATTTTTATGATTTAGCTTAATTTATATGATTTTTAACTCACTAAAATTGAAAAATAAAAATATGATTTCGCTTATTTTAGCTAAATTATACTTTTCATGCTAAAAATTTGCCAAAGTTCAGGTATAACACATACTAACTTGCTTTAATAATTCCTAAATAACCTGTAATTATTCACCCCCCGCTTTACTCGTGAACGCAACTCTATCCCCGCCTTTCTCTTACGAAAGAGAAAGGAGACACGTGAACGTGTGCACGTGAACGTGTGTTTTCCCCTCTCTTTCGTAAGAGAGGGGCGAGGGGAGAGTTGCGTTCACGAGCGGATGTCAGTAGATTAAAAAAGATTTCAAAATTTGAGATTATTTAGGAATTATTAAAGCAAGATAGTATAACATGTATATATGGAGGAATCAAAAATAGCTTTGTTTAGGGGTAAACAAATTAGAAAAATAATTTTTCAAAATGAATGGTGGTTTTCTGTTGTTGACGTGGTTCAGGCTTTAACAGATCAGTCAGACGATTATACCGCCAGAAAGTATTGGAATAAATTATCCCAACGTCTCAAAGTGGAAGGGAGTGAAGTGGTGACAAATTGTCACCGGTTGAAGTTACTTGCTTCTGATGGAAAGATGCGTGAAACCGATTGTGCAAACACTGAAGGTATTTTTCGCATTATTCAATCTATTCCATCGTCCAAAGCCGAACCTTTCAAACGTTGGCTTGCAAAAGTCGGTTATGAACGAGTTCAGGAAATAGAAAATCCAGAATTGGCGACCAAACGGACAAGAATGCTTTATAAGCTCAAAGGATATAATGATGATTGGATAGAAAAACGAATGCGCGGGATTGTAATTCGGGAAGAATTGACAGATGAATGGCAAAAACGGGGTGCACAAGAAAAAAGAGATTATGAAATTTTGACTGCAGAAATTTCCAAAGCAACTTTTGGAGTAACTCCAAGCCAATATAAAAAGTTGAAAGGTTTAAAACGACAAAATTTGCGTGACCATATGGACGATTTTGAACTCATTTTTAATATGTTGGGTGAGCGGGCGACTACAGAAATTCACCGAACTGAAGATTCACAAGGAATGCGTAAATTACAAAGTGATGCACAAGCAGGTGGTGATATTGCAGGAGGAGCCCGTAAAAAATTGGAGAAACGTCTCGGAAGAAGTATTGTGTCTTATAAGAATTTTTTGAGATAAGGGAAAACTAAAAAAAGCTTAAAGAAATAATTTTTCAATTTTAATTTTTTGTTTTTAATACTATGATGCAAACAGCAATTCTTGATAGTGCCAAGCAATTTGCCTATCTACCTGTGATAAAAAATAAAAAAATATTACAAAAGAAAAAATATTTTATTGTTCTTGGTATGGGTGGCTCACATCTTGCGGCAGATTTGTTGCGCGAAGTGGCACCTGCACTTCCGTTGATTATTTTTTCTGATTATGGATTACCTAGACTCGACAAAAAAGTATTGCAAGACAGTTTGATTATTGCGAGTTCATATTCAGGTAATACGCAGGAAGTTATTTCCGGTTTTCTTGAGGCACAACAAAAAAAATTGGATATAGCCGTAATTGCGGTGGGTGGAAAATTGATTGACCTTGCGATTCAACACCAAATACCATATATCCAATTACCTAATACCGGTATTCAACCTCGTTTGGCATTGGGATTTAGTCTCATGGCGATGTTACGGCTTACCAATCAAATCACGTTGCTAAAAGAAATCACACAATTATCACGCACCATAAAACCATCTGCGTTTGAAGAAATAGGAAAAAAGTTGGCCACGTCATTGGTGGGACATATTCCTGTCATCTATACATCACGAAGTCACGCTTCAGTCGCATATAATTGGAAAATAAAATTCAATGAAAATACAAAAATTCCTGCGTTTTGTAATTATGTTCCAGAATTAAATCATAATGAAATGAATGGATTTGATCATGTGGATTCCACACGCCATCTCTCAGAGAAGTTTGCGTTTGTATTTTTGGTTGACAAAGATGATCATCCAAAAAATAAGACGAGAATGCGTATACTCAAAACACTTTATGAAGCGCGAGGATTTCCGGTGCATGAGATAGAATTGAAAGGAAAAAATATCATGGAAAAAACTATACGTGCGTTACTAATTGCTGATTGGGCATCGGTACATTTGGCTCTTGAATATGGTATCGATCCAGAATCAGTACCTATGGTGGAAGAATTTAAGCGATTGGTGAAATGAAATGTATGATAGATAGGTCTTAAATTAAAATTAAGATGTATTGAAATACATGGAGATATGGTAGAGATACATTGAGTTAATATTTTGTAGAGTATGTCTTTCATCCAAATTTTACTTATTGCAATTGCATTATCATTTGATGCCATGGCAGTCGGCGCAGTAAATGGCGCGCGCCATCATCAAATGTCGCATATACGAGTCATGTACATTGCATTATTTTTTGGATTTTTCCAATTCATCATGCCACTCGTGGGTTGGTATTTGGGAAATGGAGTGGTAGATTTTTTGATGAAGTTTGGTAATTGGATTGCGTTTATTTTGCTCTGTGGTATTGGGGTGCGGATGATTTTCGAGTCTTTCAAAACTGTGGAAGAAAAGAAAATTGATATTGCTAATTTTTTTGTGTTGTTTTTACTTGCGGTCGTCACAAGTATTGATGCGTTGGTAATTGGGATTAGCTTTGCATTTATTGAAACGAATGTATTTTATAATAGTTTGGTTATTGGTTTTGTTACGTTTATGTTATCTTTTGTATCAATATACATCGGTAAAAAACTCGGAAGTCTGTGTGTGAAGAAAAGTGAAATAATCGGTGGGGTTATTCTTATTACCATAGGATTCAAAATTTTGGTCACACATTTATTTTCTTAATATGGATATTGTATCTCATGGTCTATGGGGTGGGATTGTCGCAGGTAAAAAAAATCGAAGAACATATTGGACTGCTTTTTTGATAGGAATTTTACCGGATTTTTTTTCATTCGGGATTTTTTTTCTTGCAACTATTTTTCGAATTACACCCGACATCGCTTGGCATGCCGGACCGGACAATTTGGAAATTGTGCCTGAATATGTAACGCATTTATATAATATAACACACAGTTTGGTGGTATTTGTAGTAGTGTTTTTATTGGTTTTTATGATTCGACGAAAGCCATTTGTACCACTTCTTGCATGGGGTCTGCATATCATCATGGACATCCCGACTCATTCGAGTGCATTTTTTCCAACGCCATTTTTATGGCCAGTTTCTAATTTTCGAATAGATGGAGTTAGTTGGGTGCATCCGTATATCTTCTTTCCGAATCTTATTTTGCTTGTTAGTGTATATTTGTTTTATTTTGGATACTGGAGGATTCGCAGAAGTCGCAGATAGCGACGCGGATGGATGCGGATATGATTGGAAAATATAGTATGACATGATATACTGCACGTATTATTTTAAACATAAAAAATCATATGGAAGAACAAACACCACAATCGCCTATGGCACCACAGACATCATCGGCTCCGGCATCAGATGACAAAAAAATCGCATGGGTTGCGTATTTGTTTGGGTGGGTTACTGGACTTATTTTATTTCTCGTGAAAAAAGATGAATTTGTGCGGTTTCATGCGATGCAGTCTATTATATTATTTGGTGGATTGCATGTGTTGCAGATTGTATTATGGTCATCGTTTGGGTATATGATGTATGGTGGTGTATTGTCACTGATACAATTGGCTGTGTTTGTCTTGTGGGTAGTGCTTATGGTCAAAGCACACAAAGGTGAACGATTTAAACTTCCAATTATTGGTGAATTGGCGGAGAAGTGGGCGAAATGATTTTGGAATATAGCATGAAGAATTTAGAATGTTTAGGAGCTCGGCTGTTTGGTCGGGCTTTTAATTATTACAGATATGAAACGAATATTTGACATATATTAGACGAATATTAAACAAATATTTTGTCGAATTTTTCTGATGTGTATATATAATATACGTTTAATATTCGCTTAATATCTGTCTAGTATTTGAGTATGGTGATTGACTTTTGGGGTGTTTTGTAATAGACTTTGAATAATTCAAAAAGATTTTTATTTAAAAAAGTTCGAGGTAGGAAACCTGCCTGTCGGCAGACAGGGATTCCTCACTTCGTTCGGAATGACAGGCTCCTTATGCTCTCACTCGGTATCGTCGGACTCCCTAATGTTGGGAAATCTACACTTTTTAACGCCCTGACGCGAAGCAAGCAGGCTGACGCACAGAATTATCCGTTTTGTACCATTGAACCCAATGTCGGTATTGTTGAAGTGCCTGATGCACGGCTTGCGCCACTTGCGGAAGTGTCGAAGGCGGCGAAAATTATTCCGACTGCAATTGAATTTATTGACATTGCCGGAATTGTGAAAGGCGCAAGCGAGGGAGAGGGGCTTGGAAACAAATTTTTGTCTCATATTCGCGAAGTAGATGCGATTGTGCAGGTTGTTCGATCATTTTCTGATGGAAATGTGACACATGTACAAAATAGAATTGATCCAAAAGATGATGCCGATATCATCAATCTTGAACTTGTTCTTGCTGATTGGCAGACCGTAAGCAAGCGACTCAAGACTGCACACGGAAAAGCAAAAGGTGTCATCCCCAAAGAAATACAGCTTGAACTTGATGTGCTTACACGGATTGACGCACATTTACAGACCGGAAAGCCTGCGCGACAATTAGAATTTACTAAAGATGAAGTACTTGTTGTACGAGATTTGCATTTGTTGACGATGAAGCCGATGATGTACGTCGTGAATAATGACCAAGATACAAGTAACAAGGAACCCTCCTCCGCTAAAGCTACGGCGGGCGAAGCATTTGTGATTGAATATGACATACCACATGTGTATATCAATGCTAAAATTGAAGCAGAGCTTGGGGAATTATCGATTGAAGATGCGAAAGAATTTATGAAAGATTTGGGGATGGAACAGTCTGGACTGGATAAAGTTATTCTTGCGGGATATACCTTGCTTGATTTGATTACGTTTCTTACATCTGGAGTACCGGAAACACGGGCGTGGACCTGTCCTGCAGGGACATTGGGTCCAGACGCTGCCGGAGTTATCCACACGGATTTTATCAAAGGCTATATCAAAGCGGACATTGCAAATTGGAAAGATTTTGTCGAAGCGGGTGGGTGGAGTGGTGTCAAAGAGCAAGGGAAGATGAAGCTTGTTGGGAAGGATTATATCGTGCAAGATGGGGATGTGTGTTATTTTCATGTGGCGACTTAGTGATTGAGATATGGTCGAAAACAAAGCAACTTTTTGTCGTGTGGATTTGATTTCTTCTACTGAGGTTGAAGCATATTATGAATATCTTCTTAATGCCTTTCAAGAAGAATTTTCTGGAAATAGTCTACGGGAAGTATATATTGACACAAAATTTGTATCACCAATTTTCAACAAAACACAAGCAAATTTTATTCGTAGTATTGTGGTAAATGCATTTCAAAATAAGGATCCGTACCGAAGAGGGCGGAGCCTTTTTCATTTTATTCCCACACATCCACTTGAAATTATTGATTATATTGTTAATCAGGGCTATCCCTTATCCAGTGCATTTTTGCGATGGGCGTATGCATATCTGGAAGTCCGCTTTGATGTGGGGCATTGGATCCGTTCAATTTATCGATCGGTCTCACCTGTGGATTTGATGCAGATTTATGAGGAACTAAAAAATTTACCGCCTGGAAAAGTTCCACCAACGCTTGAATTATACTATTTAATCGGGACCGGTACAGAAAAACCATATTTACCTCATGATATTGGAATACGCGAGGCATTGCGTAACACAGTATCTGAGCTTGGTAGATTCAAGGATTTTAATCCCGTGGAATATACAAATTATTATTATTCGGCTATTAGTACAGAAGATCTTACTGTAACAATAAATTACTACGAAACTCTCTGTGCAAAACGTGCATATTTACCAAAAAATAGTACCGTTCTCATTGTTGGTAATGGACCAATTCCGTATGAAGCATTTGTGTGGTCGATGATTCCAGAAATAAAGACTATTGTTCCAGCTGATTATGATGAGCGAAACAATGAAATCATGAAACAATTGTAACTACTCACCACCCTTGACAAGTATTTTGGCTTATTTAAGCAGATTATATTGTTTTATACGAAGCCATTGAATACTTAAATTTTGCTTATATTAGCCAAGTAATTTGAGGGGCTGAGTAGTTACAAACAATTTACGGGTTGTAAAAATAATGTGTTAACCCGAAAAACAAAATACTATGAAGAATTTTCTGATTTTGTATATTATCTGTTTGAACAGCATACTGGTGCGAGGTACGGATTTTTTTCTGTTGAAGAAACGGTGTCGATAAAATCTACTGAGCCAGTTGAGATAGACGTGGGACAAGAAAACCCACTTGCGGTCGATCCAAATCCGGATAATGTGAAAAACATGCGTCCCGATATTGTGTTTGTACCGTTTTGTCCGGAGTCAATTACCAACAGTCTTAGTCAATACAAAAAATATATCAAAAATATTTCCAATTTAGTTGATTCGGAAAAATTCATTTATCTTTGTTCTCTCAAAAACGCAATGTTTTATCGTTCTGGGGAAAAAAAGATTTCGGCAACGCCTGTGGATGAAAAAATTATTGTTGAGGAATTGAGTAGAAATGGTTTTGTGGATTTTGATGTGCGGACTATCGTAACAAAAGAAAATAAAAAATCTCGCAGGTATAAAGATACAATATACGTTTGGGCGAGGAAGAAATAGGAATGTACTAAAAATAAAATAATGCTTGGAAAAGCATTATTTTTTTGTAAAAAAGTGATGTGTG
This sequence comes from Candidatus Magasanikiibacteriota bacterium, assembly GCA_016182415.1. Taxonomy (GTDB): domain Bacteria; phylum Patescibacteriota; class Patescibacteriia; order Magasanikbacterales; family UBA922; genus JACPGR01. The sequence continues at coordinate 12,035 of JACPGR010000028.1, read as the reverse complement.
CGCGTCCTCTGGAGCGCCACACCCGACCCGAAGGTCGAATGAGGCGCGTCCGAAGGACGCGTGGGAGCTAGGCGTCAGAGTGACGTCTACTCCCGGAGTGGCGTGGGGCAGCGTCGCGTCGGGCGCGCCTTCGGCTTGGTCTTGTGGACCTCGCCGGTGGTGCCCGTGCCCTTGAAGCCCATCCCGCCCGAGCCGTGGCCCATGACGAACTTGGTCGACTTCGCCGGAATGGCGATGGCGATCTTGTTCGTGAAGCCACTCGTATTCGACGACAGGATGTTCGCGATGGCCATCTTGCCGGCGAACTTGTTGGTGGACACCTTGACCGCTGGGGTCTTGGTGTCCGAGTTGTGGTTGACGCCCGTTTTCGACCCGGCGCGGGTCTGGACGGGGGACTCGGCCCACGCGGTGCTGGCGAACAGTGCCAGCGTCACGAGGACCACGATGGGCGTGAATGCCCTTCTCATGATTCCACCTCCTTGGTGCTTTGAATTACGAAATTCATTAACTCACTTTTTTCAACCCAAACCAAAGATACCTCACGTCAGTGAGGTTTTGTGTATGAAACGTATTGTTACATATGTGAAACTCCGTGTTTGTGTATATGCTTATGCAGATTGAATTTGTGTTCTGCAGATGATTTGTCCTAAAACAAATGAGGTAATGGCATGAATATAGTTTGCAAGATAGCCATTGACGGATCGTGGTAATGAGGTAATAAGACCATGAAACATCTTAAGTGAACGGAAATCAAATTCAATTTGAAATCGTCCTTTGTATAGTTGTTCTTGCTATGGTGTCATCATCTTTTTCATAGTTTTGAATGGTCGAATTAGTACCCATCTTTTCTTATCTACATTCATGTCTTGTTCCAATTGTTTGGATACATAGCCGGCGTCAGCCACGATAATGCCATAAATATCTTGATTAATTTCTCGAAATATCTCTCGATCGTTGGCATTGGCACTCGTAAATTTTAATGCTAATAATCTCCCCTCCGAATCTCTCGTAAACGTTAATTTTAAGCCAAAAAACCATCCTTTGGTACTCCTCCCGAGTTGTGCGAAAGCGGCCATAGTTTTGTGTGAATCCGCGTTCTTTTTGAGACATACCGGAATATCAGTTGCATCCGTGTATTTGATGAGATGTTGATGATGTTTGTTTATCATCATGATAAGAAACAAGATACGTACAGAAATTTCCATCGCAGCATTAACTGACACGACAAAAGTTTTGTATGAACAACCGAGCTCATCTTTAAAATCCAGATATACTGATTTCTTAGTTGCGCGGGTGCTGGTATGTTGGTACAATGCAAAAGTAATTGCATCAATCTGAGGTATTTTCCTCGGTCGACCACTGGTCGGAGTTTCACTACTGTTGACCAGACTAAATTGACGCTGTAACAACCGTCTGAATTTGGATGAATGTAGCAGATTGCATACACTCCTTGACAGGCAGTTGATAATAAAAAGACACCTAGCGGTGTCTTTTTTAGTATAGCAGATTTTGGGTATTTGGGGGAGTTTCGTAATTCAAAGCTTGGTGGCTTGAGTTAATTGCACACTAAAGCAGTATGACTAATTTGTCAACACTAGTCTTGACAAATCTGTGGATATTGTGTTAAGGTGACGGGCTTTGTTTTGGCGCGAGGAAGTTCATTAACCGACCTGCGGAGACGGGTCAAAAGGAGACGTACAAATGGAGAGTAAAAATGGTCGTCAGATCGCGATCATTAATGTCCTTGGCTTCGCGCACCTCTTCCTCCCCATCCTAAAGATGCTGGGAGTGGAGGTATTCGATGTGCGTCGCCCGGGACAGAACATGTTCATCATGCCGGTTTGGCGGTGTCTGCTCGGGTGGGTCTCACTCGGAATGCACAGACGGGCGACCCTTGCATGGATCAAGTGGTTGATGAAGAAGTATCCACAGTACGACTTCATCAGCACTAGCCATAGCATCGGCACCCCCTCGCAGATGTGGGCCATCGCCAGGCTCACTGACAATGAGCGAGACCGGATTAGGTTTGTCTGTCCCCTCGGGCCAGTGGCCCCTCAGAGGTGGGGGCAGGCAAAATACATACCGTTCTGGAAGAATGGTGCAGGGCGGATCACACCACTCTGTGTACTCGGGCTGGTCATTCCGTTCTTCGGCACGATCGTCTCGTCGTGGGTGGCGACCACGGCATTCGCGAATTCTCAGACGTGCCATGTAGGTAGGATATACAAGAGACGATTCCTCACACCTGATTCGTCTTTGCTTCTACTGCAGTTCTTGCTGGGGGGTGGCTACATGGACGATCTGGACTTCGTCCACGATTGGTTCGGAGATCGATTCCGAATCATCGTCTCGAGAGACGATCGGCTTATCCCCTACGGCAAGTTGCGTGAGGCGGTTGAGGAGGTGGGTGGAGATCCTGACAAGGTCATCATCCATCTTCCGGGGCCGAAGACGACTCACTGCATGGTACAGCCGGAGACCTTGGAGCCCCACGATGCAGACGTGGCCAAGCTCAAGCAGATCCTCGGGCTGAGCTAAGCCATACCCCGTCGAGCCTTACAAAGCACACAACAACCCAAGGAGAAAAAACAAGGAGGGCTCGACACTATGGGTCTGAGATATATCAGATTTAGAGCCTATCAAAAAACCATTCGAGAATTTCGAATGGTTTTTTGATTCACGCAACTCACCTTTAGGTGAAGCAACTCTATCCCCGCCTTTCTCTTCCGAAGCTTCGCTGTGAGCTCAGCCGAACAGAGAAAGGAGACACGGGTTTATGTGTTTCCCCTCTCTTCCGTAAGAGAGGGGTGAGGGGAGAGTTGCATCGTTATACAGACAACACAATCAACACCCCAACCAATTGTATCGCAAGTATCACCGCCATCATCGCCTGAAACGAAAGTTTTTTCGTCTTATGTCGAAATAATTTCATGGCAAGCAGACTTCCAAGTGATCCGCCGATGAGTGCGAGAAGCCAGAGCATTTTTTCAGAAATACGACGAGAAGAACTAAGTTGTGATTTTGCTTTATCAATGCCGTAGACGAAAAAGGCAATAAGATTTATTGCAATTAAGTACAATGAAATTATTTGAGAATAAAAGGTGAGGGACAAAAACCAATTCATATGTGTATTGTGGTCAAAGCTAAAGCTTTGAGTTACATTTTTTAGTTTTATTCCTGTCCCTGATGAAACTTCCTATCTTCGTCCGCAAGTCGGATGAGCTGTTCACGAATATGATTGGGATGTTTTACATTATAAAATACAATATGCGAATTATTTGATGCGGTTTTGATATCTACATTTCCATATCCAAACAAGGTTGGAAAAACACCTTTGACATGTGTCGTCACATCTTGAATGCGAAATAAATCAAGCTCGGTAATAATACGATGAAATAGATTATGTTGTTCGATATCTACAATTATATCATTGGTTACCACCCACAAATCCAGATAAAAATCGATAAAATGTCCATAGAAAAATAAATAGAGCGATAAATAAAATGCACTGCCGAATAGAATGGCGAGTGGCTGTATGGTGGAACTAAATAAAATATCCGGAAATAAGTTGCCAATAAGTACATATACTATGACAGGCGCAAGCGACAGTATAATAAATAAAAATGCAATTGGAATAAAGGTGATCCAGTGTCGGCGCAGTACAAACACGATGTGTTCGTAACTTTTTTGTTTGATAACATCAGACATGTGCATACGTGTATAGGTTAGTTGAACCAATTTGAATCAAACACTATGAGACTTTGTCTCCAATCAATATCAGCGATATAGTGCCAGGTGATAAATAAGGTGAGTATCGTCAAAATAAATACCACTACACTCATGGTAAAACTTACGGTCGTAAAAGATGCAGTAGAAATTACGTGATAAAAATTGACTGCAGAAAAAACTAAAAATATGCAGAGAAAAATGAGGTAGAGGAAGAGGAAAATGTAGAGAGGAATAGAAATCATATGTAATATATTGGATACGAAATACGAAAGATACGAAATTATGTGGGATACGAAATACGAAAGATACGAAATTACGAAAGTGATTGTTGTGTTCGTAATTTCGTATCTTTCGTATTTCGTATCCAATTATATTATTTCCCCTTGCTCTATCCACTTTTCCCCCACATGTTCATACCCAAGTTTCGTCACGCGTCGGCCACGCGGAGTTCGTTCGATCATGCCGATTTGCAAAAGATATGGCTCATAAATCGTTTCAATCGTATCAATATCTTCGCCCGTAGTTGCGGCAAGCGTGTTTAAACCAACCGGACCGCCATTGAATTTGTGAATAATATTTTTGAGAATTTTTCTGTCCACTTCATCAAGACCATAGGCGTCGACGCTGAGCATGAGAAGTGCATCTTCGGCAATGCGTTGTGAAATTATGCCATCATATCTGACTTGCGCAAAATCTCGGACACGTTTGAGAAGTCTATTTGCGACGCGAGGAGTGCGTCTTGCGCGTACAGAGATACTGATTGCCGCCTCATCGTCCATATCTACTTCAAGTAGTTTTGCATTGCGATGTACAATTTGTTCAATATCACTATGTTCGTAAAAATTGAGATGATAGACGTGTCCAAATCGGTCTCGAAGCGGGGATGAAAGTAAATTTAATTTTGTTGTCGCGCCAATCAGTGTAAATTTTTCAAGTGGCATACGTAAGGTTCTTGCCGCAGGGCCTTTACCAATAATAATGTCAAGCGCATAGTCTTCCATGGCTGAATATAATACTTCTTCAACGGATTTGTTGACCCGATGAATTTCGTCGATAAATAAAATATCGCCTTTGGCAAGGTTTGAAAGTATTGCCGCAAGATCTCCTACACGTTCAAGAGCAGGTCCTGCAGTTATTTTGATATTGACCCCCATTTCATGTGCAATGATATTGGCAAGCGTCGTTTTGCCAAGCCCCGGGTTGCCATATAAGAGGACGTGCTCCATAGGTTCCTCTCGTTTTTTTGAGGCCTCAATTGAAATAGAGAGCGGTTCTTTGATATGTGCTTGGCCGACAAAATTTGCAAGTGATTGTGGACGCAGTGTGATCTCTACTTTTTCTTCTTCCACGTCAATTGCATTTGGCGCGATAAACCGAGGTTCGAAGTGTTCGTCTAGGTTGTAGATGGTTTCTTCCATAGATTTCTGTGTGTTCTATTGTACGTCATTTTACTTCATTTATCAATTTTATATACAATTTATCCCGTAAAATAAATTTGTTCATGTGGATAAGTTTTTCATTATGCGACACTGTGTATGTTATACAGCTTTGTATAGCAAAAAATAGCTGAAGATTTGGGATTTGGCCGGTTAATTTTGTTGTGTTATACTAGTACTTCAATACATTAATTTTTTCTTAATTATATGGGTTCTATACATCATCAGACATTCGAAGGTCTTGCGCTCGGTCAAGAAACAAATATTCATTTTGTCTATCCTGAAAATGGATTACGGGTTAAGCGTGTATTTAGTGAAGCAGGCAGAAGTCCGTTTGACATGGTTGAATATGAACGGCGTAGTTCTGTAATTCGTGAACCAGACGGCACTGTTGTGTTTGAAATGAAAGATATAGAAATCCCCAAACAATGGTCTCAGGTTGCGACAGATATTATCGCACAAAAATATTTTAGAAAAACAGGCGTACCACAACAAGATGCAAGCGGTACACCAAAGCTACACACTGACGGCTCTCCCGTGCGTGGAGCTGAGACGAGCGTGAAGCAGACTGTGCACCGTCTTGCAGGCACCTGGCGATATTGGGCTCAAAAATATGGCTATTTTGCGACGGTACAAGACGCAGAGATTTTTTATGATGAACTTGTCGTCATGTTGCTTCGACAAATGGCTGCACCAAATTCACCCCAATGGTTCAATACAGGGCTTAACTGGGCGTATGGCATTAATAGCGAAGCGCAAGGACATTATTATATCAGTCCTGATACCGGTATTATGACTAAAGCAACAGATGCGTATACACATCCGCAACCGCATGCATGTTTCATTCAGTCTATCAAAGATGATCTCGTCAACGAAGGTGGTATTATGGATTTGTGGGTCAGGGAAGCTCGACTCTTCAAATATGGATCAGGTACGGGTACAAATTTTTCAAAATTACGCGGATCCGGAGAGCCATTGTCAGGTGGCGGTAAATCAAGCGGACTCATGAGTTGGCTTCGCATTGGAGACCGAGCTGCGGGTGCTATCAAATCCGGCGGTACGACACGACGAGCTGCAAAAATGGTAACACTTGATTTGGATCATCCAGATATTGAAGTATTTATCAATTGGAAAGTAGAAGAAGAAAAGAAAGTAGCCGCGCTTATTGCAGCTGGTTATCCCTCAGATTATGAGGGTGAAGCCTACAATACCGTATCAGGACAAAATTCAAATAATTCCGTTCGTGTGCCGCACAAATTTATGGAAGCGATTGCGCATGATGGTTCATGGAATCTCACATGGAGAACAGATGGGAGTGTGTGTAAGACCCTCAAGGCTCGCCAATTGTGGAATAAAATTGCGTTTGCTGCGTGGGCATGTGCAGATCCGGGTATTCAGTATGATGGAACTATTAATGAATGGCATACCTGTCCAAAATCAGATAAAATTAACGGATCTAATCCATGTTCTGAATACATGTTTATTGATAATACGGCTTGTAATCTCGCATCTCTTAATCTTGCACATTTTTTCGACACGTCACATAATTCATTTGAAGTGGAAAATTTCAAACACGCGGTTCGTATATGGACTGTGGTGCTCGAGATAAGTGTGCTTATGGCGCAATTTCCCAGTAAAGAAATCGCACAAGGCAGTTATGATTTTCGAACTTTGGGACTCGGATATGCAAATATCGGGTCAGTACTTATGACTGCAGGAATTTCATATGAATCACCGGAAGCCTATGCATTTGCCGCATCTGTGACCGCGCTTATGACTGCTGAGAGCTACAAAGCAAGTGCAGAGATGGCGAAGTTCAAGGGTACATTTCCAAAATATGAATTTAATCGTGACGACATGCTACGCGTCATGAGAAACCATAAACGGGCTGCCTTCAATGCAGGTCCGGACACTTATGAAAAATTGGTGATTAAACCGGCAGGCATTGATCCAAAATACGCGCCAGCATATTTGGTCGCAGCCGCACGCGAGAGTTGGAACCAGGCTGTCGAAATGGGAGAACAGTATGGTTATCGAAACGCACAGACTACACTGCTTGCGCCTACTGGAACTATTGGATTGCTTATGGATTGTGCAACAACCGGCGTAGAGCCTGATTTTGCACTTGTCAAATTCAAAAAACTTGCCGGCGGAGGATATTTCCGTATTGTCAACGAAGCAGTGCCGACTGCGCTTAAAAATTTGAAATACACAGATGCGCAGATTACTGATATTGTAAATTATATGCGTGGAACCGCGGATATTAGCACTGCCCCCCACATCAATAGACAGACTCTCAAATTAAAAGGATTTACTGAAACTGATATAGAGGTAGTCAATACGGCTCTTGACGGAGCATTTGATATCAAATTTGTCTTCAATGTATGGACTCTTGGAGAGGAGACGCTCAAACGAGTTGGTTTCAGTTCTGAAGAATATAATCACCCGAATTTCAATTTACTCGCCGGTCTTGGATTTAGTGATGAACAAATTGCAGCGGCAAACGATTATGTCTGCGGTACGATGACTATTGAAGATGCTCCATATCTTAAGCCTGAAGACTATCCAGTGTTTGATACTGCAAATAAAAATGGCAAAAAAGGACAGCGATACATTCATTATCTTGGCCATATCAGAATGATGGCGTCAGTTCAACCATTTTTGTCAGGAGCAATTTCAAAGACAATAAATATGCCGCATGAAGCAACGATAGACGACATTACCCATGCCTATGAAGAATCATGGAAACTCGGTCTTAAAGCTGTTGCACTGTATCGTGATGGATGCAAATTGAGCCAGCCATTATCTACCACATCAACACGTGATGAAACAACAGAGGATACAGCTGTTGAAGTAAAAATTGAAGAACAGATTATTGAAGAACACACAGAGGAAGTAATCCAGATTTCAAAAATGTTCAATGCCGAACAAATAGATGATGCAATTTTTCATGCAAGCCAAATTTTGAGTCAACACGTAGGTTTCAAAACGCCCATGGAATCATACACCAAAGATGGAGAAGTGGCTGAGCGTCGAGTATACCTGCATGGTGAAAAAAGAAGATTGCCTGCAAAACGCAGCGGCATTACAATTGCAGCAAAAATAAATAATCAACAGATTTGGCTTCGCACCGGTGAGTATCCCAATGGACAACTTGCTGAAATTTTTGTGGATATGTATAAAGAAGGCGCTGCGGTTCGAGGACTGCTTAATATGTTTGCGATTTCAGTATCGATGGGTTTGCAGTATGGCGTACCTCTTGAAAAATATGTTGAGAATTTTGTGTTTACCCGATTTGAGCCTTCAGGATTTACCGATCATCCTAATGTAAAAAATTGTACGTCCATTATAGATTTTGTATTTCGTGTTCTCGGTATGGAATATCTGGGACGAACTGATTTTGTACAAGTTCTACCCAAAGGAATTCAAAAAAAGAAATTTGAAAATCTTGCAAAATTGGCAGAGACCCATCGACCGCAAGAAACGATGAAACTTGACACGCTTGTTGCACCTATACTCGACGAAACAATAGATGCAGCTCAAGCAGTACTCCCGATACTTGAACACGAAGAGTCGGTAAATGCATCGGATGCAACTTTATCAAACATGATGGGTGACGCGCCTGCTTGTCCGACCTGCGGACATATCACCATTCGAAATGGGAGTTGTTATAAATGTTTGAATTGCGGGGATTCGCTTGGATGTTCTTAAGCATATAACAAAAAATCGTTTGTGAAATATCAAACGGTTTTTTTATCGCATATTTTGTAGTATACTATGAGATATGTTTGATAAAAAATTCAAAAATATATATCGAATTCGTTCGGCGAGATTGTTTGGATGGGATTATTCTGCAAGCGCATATTATTTTATTACAATTTGCACTAAAGATAAAGAACATTATTTTGGTAAAATTAAACATGGCATGATGTGTTTGTATAAAACCGGTTCGATTGCATGGCAATACTGGCAGGAAATTCCACAACATTTTCATCACGTGTATATAGATGCATTTGTGGTAATGCCAAATCATATACATGGGATTATTCGGATTGATCATGGTGGTGCGTTGCGGTTTGGTACCTGTTTGGAATGCCAGGAATGGTACAGGGAACGGCGTAAAAAACGCATAACCGTGGCAGATTGGAATATTGATTTGCATACACAGGATGAGACGGGGCACTGCCCCGTCTCTACGGTTTCTGTCACCGTTGGTGACGTCGTTGGTTCATATAAATCGATTGTCACCAAATCAATCAACAAAATGTTTGTCGAACACAATATTTCACAAAAATTTGTATGGCAGGAACGATTTTATGATTCAATTGCGCGAAACGAATTTGGACTGGATCGCATACGGGAATATATTTGGAATAATCCGATAAAATGGTCACAGGATAGAAATAATATTTTTTGAAAAATGAAAAACGTCTGTGTAACCACAGACGTTTGTATGTCATGTACGACCTTAAATTTATTTCCCAAAATTCCTCTTCTGTTCCTCAAACCAATTTATAGATTTTTCAAATTCAGTTTCATCAAACGCAGGGAAAAATACATCAGTAAAATATAATTCTGCATACGTCGTTTGCCACGGCAGATATCCTGAAAGGCGCTGTTGGCCTCCTGTGCGAATTGTGAGATCGACGTCGGGCAATCCGGCTGTATCTAAGAATTGTGCAAAAGATGTCTCATTCAAATCTTCAGGTTTCAAACCTGCCTTAATAATTTTTTTTGTCGCACGTACAATTTCATCTCGTCCCCCATATACAAGCGCAATAGTCAACATAAGTTTTGAATAATTTTTTGTTTTTTCTACTACCGTTTGAATACGTTTCTGTACATCTTGTGGTAATCTACTCATATCACCAATAATATTGAGTTTCACATTATACATTTCAAAATCCGGTAGATATTCAATAACTTTTCCAAAAAGATTAAATAAATATGCGACTTCATCTGCATCCCGTTTCAAATTTTCAGTAGACATACCCCACAGCGTGAGGTAGGGAATATTATGTTTGATTGCACAAAGAGCAAGATGCTTCAAGTTTTTTGCGCCTTGGGTGTGACCGACAAATTTTGGTAGACCTTGATTTGTAGCCCAGCGACGATTGCCGTCGGTAATAATTGCGACATGTGTAGGTTTGTGTTTGTCTGACATATTAGATATACTGAGTATAGAATGTGTATTGTAAAATATTTTCTAATTTTAGGCAAGCCTATGCGTATATATACCAAAACAGGGGATAACGGGGAGACATCACTCCTTGGTGGAAAACGTGTCAAAAAAAGTTGTATTGAGATGGAGGTGATTGGCGAAATTGATGAGCTTAATGCATCGCTTGGGTTACTTATCTGCGAGCTCGATCCGCATTTCAAAGAAACTATACAAAAATTGGAGATAGTACAACATCAGCTTTTCAATATTGGTTCACAGCTCGCGGCTGTGCAGACAGATCTCATCACTCAAATCCCACAGACGACCAATCAAGATGTGATCATGCTTGAACACTGGATTGACGAAATGGACAAAGATCTAGAAGTGCTTACACAGTTTATTTTACCGGGTGGAGATAGGGCATCGGCACAAAGTTTTTTGGCGCGAGCAGTATGTCGACGAGCCGAGCGATTTTTGGTGGGTTTGATGGATCATCAGGAATTGAATATATGTATTTTACAATATATAAATCGGTTAAGTGATGTGTTATTTACACTTGGTAGATTTATCAATATGAAAAATGGAAACGCAGATGTGGTATGGGTTAAAGACATTGTCTAAGAAACAAAAGACCATCATAGATAATTTAAGATGGTCTGTTATGTATGATCTTCATTAAATTGTTGTAAAAAAATAAGTAAAAAAATATCCCATGCCATTTTGATTGTGTGTGTTGTGTTTTTTTCACATATGTGTTCACCTCCATCTGATTAGCGTGGTGAATGAATTACACAAGGTATATGTACCTCGTGCAATGTGGTACCGAAGATGTGTAGTCTTCATATATCCAGTATGAACCCATAAAATATTGATGTCAAAGGAAAAAGTAAGGCAAATTGGTATTTTTGAGGATAAGAGGTGGAAAACAGGTGGATAAGGAGTTGATGCTTGTTTTTTTGAGCAGATTGTGGTATATTTTTTGCGTTTATAGATGTCCGGATGGTGTAACTGGTAGCCACGCAAGACTTAAAATCTTGTGGCCGAAAGGTCGTGCGGGTTCGATTCCCGCTCCGGGCACCACGAAAAATGGCGCTAGCCATTTTGAATGGCCACGTGGCGAACGTGTGTGAGCTTTACGTGGCAGACGTGTATCAACTGAGCGCCATTTCGTGGATAGCCATGTATAAAAACAAAAACTCCCTTTCAGGAGTTTTTGTATTTCATTATGTGTATCTTGAATCCTATTTTCAATAATACCGCCAAGTGTGGAAAAAAATACCACGAGCGGGTGCATCTGTATATCTTTTCCAATAAGTGGCGGGCGGATGATATTATCCAATATACTGACCACCGCTGATCCAATAAGTATGAGAATTCCTTGCCAAAAATTACCCATGATAAGCATTACTAGACCGGCAGGGATAAGGATAATTGGTGTGCCAATCGCAGGGATGATGGCAATAATGGTCATGATAACCCCCCAAATAAATGCACCCTCAATACCTGCAATCCAAAATAATAACCCACTGAATATACCTTGGACACTGCCGACAATAAGTGTGCTTTTGAGTGTTGCGCGAGTCGTGGAAGTAAAACGATGATAGAGCATTTCCTCGTAGTCAGCCCCGAGTGGAGATAGTTGCATGATGCGATGGAGCATTTAGGCGCCATCTTTGAAAAAATAATAGAGTGTATAAAACATGATAAAG
>JACPGR010000024.1:1249-9349 GCA_016182415.1 Candidatus Magasanikiibacteriota bacterium | reverse complement strand
TAAAAATAAATAAAGTTTTTACAAAGAAAAAGAAGAAAAAAAATATTATTATACAATTATCAAACTTATCCAATCGAAATCCGTGGAACAAATAAAAAAACAGCTACTGCAATAGCAATACCTGCACTAAGATATAAATACACTGAAGAAAATTGAGATTCTGATGAAATCTCTGACCCAAACTGTTTGTGTTGCATATATTTGTATTAAACTGATCTGTGGGCTTGTGAAGAAGTACCTTACAAACCACATTGAACTATGTGTGTTCAATGATAGATATAGTATAGCACAAAATTGACCTTTTGTCAATTGTGTCGTACAATAATACTCATAATACATGGAGATATATTGAGATAAAATTGAGATAAAAAAAAATATGTAAAAAAAGATTAAGAGTGAGATTAAGATTATCTCAAATTATCTCTATGTATCTCAATGTATCAATCTCAATTCTTTCTACTTTTTATTTTCAAACTTTATATCTAATCCCATGCCATCAATAACTCTCAAAAACTACCTCATCGAATTCCTCGAATATCTCGAGATCGAAAAAAACCGTAGTCAAAAGACAACACAGAATTATGATTTTTATTTGAATCGTTTTTTGGGTTGGTTTGGAGAACACAAAAAACCGGGTGACATCAGTGCAGACGACGTGCGTAAATTCAGATTGTGGCTCAATCGGCTGGTAGACGTACACGGGAAAGAACTCAAAAAAAATACGCAAAATTATCATCTCATTGCCTTGCGTTCCTTCCTCAAATATCTTGCTAAACGAGATATTGATACCCTTGCGCCGGAAAAAATAGAACTCATGAAAATGCCGGACAGAGAAGTAAGTTTTCTTGATGGGAGTGATCTCAACAGAATTCTTGAGTCTCCGTTTAAAAATTTCAATAAAAAGGCACTTGAGCTTGAGAGTGCACACACAAAAATACCACCAACCCTACTCATCGCCTATCGCGACAAAGCCATTCTTGAATTATTGTTCTCAACAGGTTTACGTGTGTCAGAACTTGCACATCTCAAAATCCAAGATGTAAATTTGAAACGAGACGAATTCAATATCATCGGAAAAGGACGCAAATCTCGAGTAGTCTTTATGTCCGAACAGGCAAAATACGCAATCAAAAAATATGTAGAGGTTCGGGGTGATATGAATCCATATTTGTTTATTTCACATGACAAACGGACAGGATCTACATTAAAACATAAAAATATTAAAACATTAAAACAGACAAATACTAAAACACACGATGATGGACCACTTACCCCACGGTCGATACAGCGCATTGTGCAAAAACACGCACGAGATGCAGGGATTACGAAGCCGGTAACTCCACATACCCTTCGTCATTCCTATGCAACTGATTTACTCCAAAATGGAGCCGACATTCGTAGTGTGCAGGCGATGCTTGGACACTCTTCCATCACGACCACACAAATCTATACCCATGTTACAGATAGAGAATTGTTGAATATACATAAAAAATTTCATGGAAAAAAACGTGATTGACACTGTCCCGTTAGGGACAAGACGATAATAGGCAAAATTTAGATTAATTTAAGACATATTTAAGACATATATTCATTGACAAACCAGTCTTTTTGAGATAAGATTGATGCGATATTGTTAAAATGGGCCTGTAGTTCAATGGATAGAATAGAAGCCTTCTAAGCTTTAGATCTTGGTTCGATTCCAAGCAGGCTCACAAAATTGGACTTCGTGATTTTTTGTGGGGGGAAGCAGAGGTTTGCTCGCCCCGACTTGCGTCGTTACCGTTCGGTTTTAGGTGTTTTTTTTAGGAAAATTTCAGGCCAATCGGTCTGTTTTTTTAATGTATTTTGGAGACTAGACTGACCATTAAGATGATCCCGAGTATTTTCAAGAGACATGGAACGAATGTACGTGTAGGTTGCCCATTCAATCATTTCTACCGTAAACATACCGAACAAGATTGCATTGTGCCAAATATGACGGCATGCCTTACAGCAATATCGTTGAATCTTTTTTTGACACCATCCACTGAGTGAAAATACGTGTAAAGAAATTTTTCCAAACTTTCGACACGTATCTGAATTACATTTTTTACACAAATTTTTTTAGGCATAATACATGAACCCATATCTTAATTTTCATCGACCTTCCGGTTTTGCCACTATGGTAGAAGATTTGAAAAAACCAGGTAGAATGAAACCTGTCTACAACACCTATCTGACTCCATTTGAAAAGTTGAAAACGATTGGGAATGTGGAAACATATATGAAAACACCACACACAATAATATTGTTAGAACAATTTTCCAAACAGATGAGTGATAATGAGGCTGCTACGAATATGCAAAAAGCAAAGATAGAATTGTTCAAAACCATCCGAATGGAAGATGACAAAATTCGAGTTGCCCTTGATCCAAGGGTTATGAAAAAAGCGTAATAATTTTATTTATTCATTCCAAAAGTTTGAACGAGGTTTGAGGCTCATTGCTTGACTGGAAAAGACTACCTGACATATTAAACTTGACAAAATCCCCTATATATAGTATACATAAAACTACATTAATCCACCGTGGGACTCTGCCATTCAGAGGTTTGAACCACTAAATTATACACGAATATACAAATGATACGAATTTACGAATTCGCAAATTTGAATATTTGCAAATCCGCGACATTTGTATATCCGTGTATCTAAAGTTATGTCAAAACGAATGACCGACCTGAAATCCAAGGTCGACAACACAAAGATATATACTATTGCGGAAGCTATGGAGCTCGTCAAAGCGACAAGTACCGTAAAATTCGATGCATCTGTCGAAGTACATGTGCGACTTGGTATTGATACCAAAAAAACCGACCAACAAATCCGAGCAACCGCAGTATTGCCACATGGAACTGGTAAAACCAAGACTGTCGCTGCATTTGTCGGAGCACATGATGAAGCAGATGCAAAAACCGCCGGAGCAGACTTCATATATGGAGAAGATGACATTAAAAAAATCGCACAAACCGGGAAAATTGAATTCGATGTTGCAGTCGCAACTCCTGAAATGATGCCAAAGCTTGCGGTGGCAGCAAAAATTCTTGGTCCAAAGGGACTCATGCCTAATCCAAAGTCTGGAACAGTAGACAAAAATGTCGCTAAAATGATCGAGGAACTTAAAAAAGGCAAAGTTGCATTCAAAAATGATGATGGCGCAAATGTACACCAAGCCATTGGCAAAGTAAGTTTCGGAACAGAAAAATTGACTGAAAACTTTAGTGCACTTATGGACGCACTCAAGAAAGTAAAACCATCCTCTGCAAAAGGAACCTATATTCAAGCTGTGTATTTAAGCAGTTCGATGGGACCGAGTATTCAAGTAGAGGTCGTGTAAAAAATGCCTGTCCGACATAGCCAGAGCGAAAATGGAAGGTCTGATATTCAAGTAGAAATAGCATAAAGAAATTATAGTATCAAAAATTCGCTTGTTTAGCGGATTTTTTGTTTCTTTTTTTTACTTGCCTCCACCGTACTTATCTGCTAAAATACTGACTGGATTAACCACACAAATATGGAAAAAGCTCGAGAAAATTTTATCTCATGGGATGAATGTTTTATGTGTATGGCTCATGTCATATCCGAACGATCCAAAGATCCATCGACGCAAGTAGGTGCAGTCATTGCGGATCAACACAACATCGTGATCGGTCTTGGCTACAATGGCTTTCCTCGAAGTACTGATGACAGTGCGTTTACCTGGGAACGTGAGGGAGAAAAAATGTCTGACAAAAAATATGCATATATTTGCCATGCCGAAGAAAACGCAATTTATAACGCAAGCAAACAACCCAAAGAATGCAAAATCTATTCCACACTATTTCCCTGCAATGAATGCTCCAAAGCACTCGTGCAAAATGGTATCAAAGAAGTTATTTTTGAAAGCGACAAATATCATGACGATGATATGTTTGTCGCATCCCGAAGAATTCTCAAAGCAGCCGGAGTGACCTGTCGCCAATACATTTCTAAATACGCACAAGAAAATTAATATGCAAAAAATCATCCTCGGCCTCGTCGGAGATCTCGCAGCTGGTAAAGGCACAATTGCAAGATATTTACACAAAAAATATGGTGCTCGATCCTACAAATTTTCGACTATGCTCCGAAATATTTTGGATCGTATTTATGTAGAAAAAACACGAGAAAATTTGCAATCAATATCTACCTTTGTTCGTGAAAATTATGGACAAGATGTCATGAGTAAAGTCATTGCGAGAGATGTAGAAAATGATACAAATCAAATCGTCGTCGTCGACGGCATCAGACGACCAACCGACATCACCTACTTGCAGGAATTAGAAGGATTTCATCTTATATACATCACCGCAGACCAACATATTAGATGGAAACGTCTTGTCAAAAGAAATGAAAATCCAGGGGACGATACAAAAACTTTCGAACAATTTTGTCATAACGAACAGGCAGAAGCGGAGAGTTTGATACAGAAACTTGGTGAACAGGCAGAAATTAAGATTGATAATAATGGTGATATAAAAAAATTATACGATACAATTGAAGAAGTGATACACAGATATACAAATGTCGCGAATTTACCAATATGCTAATTGATATATGGCAGAAAAAGAACTGATTTATAAAGATTTAAGTTATCAAATCAATGGTATACTTTTTTCTGTACATAATGAACTCGGTCGCTATGCAAATGAAAAACAAGTCTGTGATTATATTGAAGAAAAACTTAAACAAAATCAATTGGTCTACGAACGCGAAAAAAATCTCAAACCTTCTTTTCCTGGTGAACAACTCGGAAGAAATAGAGTTGATTTTATTATACAAGACCTAATCATTTTAGAGATAAAAACAAAAAATCGAATCGAGCGATGTGACTATGGACAAACTATTCGTTACTTAGAATCGACAGATAAAAAATTGGGACTACTTGTAAATTTTAAAGATAATTATCTAAAGATTCGTCGTATCCTTAATCCTCACAGCAATGAAGTTATCAATTCGCATATCAGTAAATTTGCGCCATTAGTAAATCCGTGTTTAAAAATTAAAATAAAACGCCTCAACCCAAACGCAAAACTTCCTCAATATGCTCACCCAGGGGATGTAGGGATGGATTTGTTTTCTCTTGAAGACTACACTCTACAACCTAACGAACGTCATATTTTTTTTACCGGTTTTGCGCTTGAATTCCCTACGGGATATGCCGCAATTGTAAAAGATAAAAGCAGTACCGCAGTAGCAGGGTTACACACCAATGGAGGTGTATTTGATGCAGGATATCGAGGTGAATACAATGTCCAACTCACGAATCTCAGCGAGACACCATTTGAAATCAAACAAGGACAAAAAATCGCTCAGTTAATTATTTTTCCGGTTGCAATTGGCGAATTGATTGAAGTGGACGAATTATCAGATTCCGAGCGTGGTGAGGGAAGAATGGGAAGTACGGGTAAATTCTAAAAAACACGGATATACAAATGACGCGAATTTACAGATATTCGAATATTACAGATTTGTATATTTGCGTATTTGTATATCCGCGCCATTTGTAAATCCGTGTATAATACATATGCACACATACCTCCAAATCGTCAAACATATTCTCGAAAACGGCATCGAAAAAACCGACCGCACCGGCACGGGTACGATTGGTGTTGCAGGCGCGATGTTTGAACACGACATGAGTACAGGGTATCCCCTACTCACTACAAAAAAAATGCCTTTCAAAGTCATGGCAACTGAGCTTGAATTTTTTATCAAGGGAATTACCGACAAACAATGGTTACTCGATAGAAACTGCCATATTTGGGACGAATGGGCCAATCCACAAAAGGCTCCGTATGGACATGATGAAGAAAACAAAAAAAGAATGTTGGAAGAACGCGATTTGGGACCGGTCTATGGATTTCAATGGCGACACTACAATGCAGACTATCGCGGAATTGACACGGACTACTCATCTCAAGGAGTGGATCAGCTAAAATATATTATAGACACACTTAAAACAAACCCAAATGATCGACGCATGCTGGTGCTTGCATGGAACCCTAGTATGAAAGACCAAATGGCTTTACCTCCATGTCACTATGCATTTCAAGTCACCGTGACTGGAGACAAACTCAACCTCATGTGGAATCAACGATCTGTCGATGTGATGCTTGGGTTGCCATTTAATATCTCAAGCTATGCCCTACTCTTGCATTTACTTGCAAAAGAATCTGGATTCAAAGAAGGACGTTTAGTAGGTTTTCTCGGAGATACACATATTTATAAAAATCATATTGAGGGTGCGAAAGAACAATTGACGAGAGATCCACATACATATACACTTCCGACTATTGAAACAGAGAAATTCACTTCGATTTTCAATTGGCAGGCAGAAGATACTTTGCTTGTCGGATATGAAAGTTATCCACGTATAAAATTTGAGATAGCGGTTTAAAGAAGCCTACTAGGCTTACGAGGCGTACAAGGCTCACAAGGCTTTGTCAACTTTTTAGCCTCGTAAGCATTGTAAGCCTCTCCGCTCAAAAGGCGGACCCACCTCGGGCGGGGTAAGAATTATAAACTTTTTTAATATGGTTACATTAGTCGCCGCAATTAGCAAAAACAACTGCATTGGAAAAGACAATGGCATTCCGTGGGATTTGCCAGAAGACATGAAACGAATGCGTGAAATCACCCGGCACAAAGTCCTCATCATGGGACGAAAGACCTATGAATCTATTCCGGAAAATCGTCGCCCACTACCGCAACGAACCAGTGTTGTCATCACCCGAGACAAAGATTATGTGTTACCCGAAGGTGTGGAACGTTATGATTCAATTAAAGAAGCTCTCGACGCACACAAAGGCGAAGAAATTATTGGCTTTGGCGGTGAGCGTATCTTTGCAGAAATGATTGAATATGCCGACCTACTTGATATCACCCACGTTGATATGGATATTCCTGAGTGTCATGCCTTTTTTCCTCCTATTGATAAAAATATTTGGAAAGAAAATTTACGAGAAGATCATGCGGGGTTTTCGTTTGTACAATATGTGAGAATTTAATTTTATACAAATTTACTCATGTCGCGGATTTACCAATATGCAAATTAGGATATTACTAATATATCAATTCGAATATTGGTAAATCCGCGACATTAGAATATCAGTATTTTATTTTATGACAAAAGGCTTATTCATCATGCTCGAAGGAACCGATGGCTCAGGCAAATCGTTGCAAACTCAACTTTTACTTGATCATCTCAAATCCGAAGACCACGATGTTGAACAAATTAGTTTCCCCCAATATGGCAAGCCGAGTGCCTTTTTGGTAGAACAATATCTGAATGGTGAATTTGGTACAGCACAGGAAGTCGGCCCCTATCGTGCATCAATTCTCTATGCAGTCGATAGATTTGCAGCAGCACCGCAGATTAGACAATGGCTTTCTCAAAATAAAATTGTAATAGCAAATAGATATGTCGCCTCAAACATGGGTCACCAGGGTGGTAAGATCAAAAATGTGGATGAACGCAAAAAATACTTTGATTGGAATTACGATTTGGAGTATACTATACTCGGTATCCCCAAACCGGATGTAAATATCATTTTACACGTCACACCCAAGATCTCCCAAGAGCTTGTGGACAAAAAAGGTGATCGAGAATATCTCAAAGGAAAAAAACGCGATATTCATGAGGACGATCTCCGACATTTGGCAGATGCGGAACAGGCATATCTAAATATTGCAAAACTATATTCGGAATTTGATGTGATTGAATGTGTAGAAAATAACGAAATTCTCCCCCCCGAACATATACATAATTTAATTTGGACAAGGATAATAAAACATTTAAGATAAGAATATGACCAGAAAAAAATATATAACAAATTATTTATCTACATATATAATAATTTTAATTATACTATTTTTTTATTCTATAAGTAAAGTTTACTTTTACGATAACACAGTTATAAAATTAATCTTAAGTTTAGCATTAATTCCAGCAGGTTTAGCTCCTTTTTGGATCAATTATAAATACTGTAAAGAATTAGAGTTACCTATATTAAACACTATTTTAACAGTATTACTACATCAAA
>JACPGR010000024.1:0-1211 GCA_016182415.1 Candidatus Magasanikiibacteriota bacterium | reverse complement strand
GTT
Source organism: Candidatus Magasanikiibacteriota bacterium (assembly GCA_016182415.1). GTDB lineage: Bacteria > Patescibacteriota > Patescibacteriia > Magasanikbacterales > UBA922 > JACPGR01. The sequence goes on along the minus strand of JACPGR010000024.1, from coordinate 1,208 downwards.
ATCTTATAACAAAAATTTGATAACAACTACAGACATAATCAAAAAAAGTATCGATCTCTACAAGGAAAATTTTAAGTTGTTTCTTTCTTACTCACTTCTTCTCATGGTACCCAGTCTAATTATCAGTATTGGTGGCATTACGAGTGCATTTCTTTTTGCAGGTTTAAACAATTTAGGGGTAGCTTTTGCACTATTTTTGGTACTTGCGATATCTATGGGGTTGTTTAGTATTTGGGTAGGAATGTCTTTTATCAAAGTCATTGTAATGCGTTATGTAGGAACTGAAGCACAAAGCATACAATCAAATTTGGGTTCTACAGTCCGCCTCATCCTTCCATCATTATGGGTTTCTATTTTGACTGGACTTGCAGTCATGGGTGGAATGATACTCCTTATTATCCCAGGAATTATCTTTGCAGTCTGGTTTGGATTTGGTATGTATGCATTAGTACTTGAAAATAAACGAGGTACTGATGCACTCAAGTACAGTAAATCACTCGTCTCTGGACGCTGGTTTGGGGTATTTTGGAGACTGGTCGCTCCTGTATTAGTTTTTATTATTATAGTAGGTATTGCTCAATGGATAGTAGGTATTCCTTTTGGTTCAAGTCTTCAATCAGAGACTGCAACAGCCGGTACGTTTGTATATATCATACTCAGTAGTATTCTTAGTTTACTTATCACACCACTTACTACAATTGCCCCAACTATTCTCTACCAAGAACTCAAAAAAACACCTCTTGCACCCCAAGCACCTGAGAGTTCAGAAGTGCCAACAGCATAAAAATAGTTTGAATTACATAAAAAGACTCTCGAACGAGGGTCTTTTCTTTTGTAGTCAAGGATGATACAATCTCTTCATAGTTGTCAAAATTTGTACATTTGTATAATTTGTAATTTGTATGTACGTATGAACTCAAAATACACCCCAATCATCGGCATGGAAGTCCATGTCGAGCTCAAGACTGCGTCAAAAATGTTTTGTAGTTGCAAAAATGATCCCGATGAAGCAAAACCAAACACCAACATCTGCGAAATCTGCACAGGTCAACCAGGCACACTACCGGTACCGAATAAAAAAGCAATCGAATGGACTGTTAAAATCGGAAAAGCACTCGGTTGTTCTATTCGAGAGCTCTCCAAATTTGACCGTAAACATTATTTTTATCCGGACTTACCCAAAGCCTACCAAATCTCGCAATACGACG
>JACPGR010000023.1 GCA_016182415.1 Candidatus Magasanikiibacteriota bacterium | reverse complement strand
GCATTCATCGTCTTGTCAAACTCTACTGCGATAAAGGTATTGCGACAAACACCCTCTGAACCTATTCCCGCATTCACCGCCGGATACTGATCTGTGCGAACAGGACGCTCAGTACAGCAAGAATTCGTACCCACCCCATAGATATTATTTGCATCATTATTTGGACAATCATTATAGGGACTGGTAGAACTCGCGTATTCGGTAAAGCCACACATCAAATTATAGTCTGCTGAGCCGGTGATATTCTTATCGGTGCTACTTACTCCTCCATCCGGATTGATATAGTTGATAGGAGTACTTTCGATTTTAGTAGAAAGAAAATCTAGTGGCGTAGTAGCAGGTGGATTGCTATTTTGATCCCCGACCGCAGTCACAATCTGCACCGGATTTCCTCCCAGATCAAGACCAAAATCAGCAGATGCGACTTCACAACTTTTGCCAGTGGTATACTCACCAATACCGGATAATCCATCCCCACATATAGATGGAGTTGGATATAATATGGAAGAACCTTTGAGCGTACAGTCGTCGTTGCACCCTTCTATTCCTTTTGTACATTGAGATAAACCAGTTTCGCATGCGTTTTGTACCAAACATTTGTCACTACATGTTGAGGTGGTTGCGCCACTGATGCCCACCTCACATTCTTCTCCGGACTCAACCTTATTATTTCCACAAACACTCAGCGCATTTTTACAATATGCTGTTGAGGTTGGCGCATATGTTGCCGATGTACTTGAATCACACCAGGCCTGCTCAAGATTTGTGCCTACATTAAGACAAGAAGCCGAAAAACCTTTCGTGCCGTCGCAATCTTCACCAGGAGTTACTCCGCCACTACCACAGATTGGTTTTGCAAGATCGCCGGTTTCAGTTTTGTCTGAACCGGTCCAGAGACAGGTGGTGGCTGAACAATAAGGACTATAGTCCACGACTTTTCCATCCAGGCTCTCACTTTTTAATTTAGGATCATTTGAATCGCATTCTTCACCCTTAAGATAATCGACAAACCCATCACCACATTTATTTTGATTTTGAGGACTAACGCCACTCATTAAGACGGTAATTGTAGTATCCGTATTCCCCGGTCGCACACAAGAATAGGTGCAACTGACTCCCGGAGTTTCGGGAATCCCATCTGGCGTAGTAGACGCAATATCACAATCCTCGCCCGGATCTACTGTTCCATTCCCACAGATACTATAGCTACCCCCCATCTGAGCGACCGTACTACTCGCAACATCTGATCCTTTTGGCAGACAATTAGTGGTACAAAAATTATTTTTATTTTTTGATAAGGCAAAATTCGTTGTCGTTGCAATGTATGAATCTACGACACCCCACTGCCATCCATAATCCCATGGGTTGAGGAATTGTCCATAGGGACTACAGGAATCCGGCGCGCCTTTTGGCTGGGCATTGTATTGTTTTTTTTGACCAATAAAATAGGCAGTGAAAGGATCCGGATACATCTTGACACTATCGACGACACAGGGCTCCGGCGAATCTTTGGTTTTGAATTTCCATTGGGTGGGGGTTGCTTGTTTGCCAAGCAGACCTGTGGGTGGCGGTGGTATAAGTGTTGTAATACTTCCAAGTCCATAAAGCGTCGAGCTGACTACTTTTGCGAGGTACCAGGTGCTGGTAGATAAAAGTGAATTAGGATATTCACGCAAAATTGTTTCTGTTCCGTTACCCAGATACTTTAAATCAACAGAAGTTAAACCTGAAAGACAGGACTCATCTACACATTTATAGAGTTCTATATCTGTATCATCATACCCGTTTGAACCTAACACATTCATAATCTGATTGAACTGCGCGCCGATTTCGGCAAGATGACTTTTGGGTTTCCGAGATTGACGATGATGGTGCTCGTGGCGGTAATTTCTTTTCCTTCGCTACTATCGCTACTACTTTCAAACACTGTAGCAAAAATATCAGACCCTGTCGGATTATTTTTCCACGCTTTCGCAATACCTCGAGAATCCGTATGTGAGACATCTGCAAATACATGTCCGGATGCAGCCTCGAGAGGATTAGCAGGTGGTTCTTCATCCGGTCCCCAATCCCACCCTTTGCCATCTACATTCATCAAAGTACACTCTTGATTGGCAATACCATGAATATCAAAAAACTGCGGTTTGATATTAGGGTCATCTTGATTGAAAATACTCGCGAGTTCATACATAAATCCATAGCTCGGATTTTGTATCACACCAAGCAAGCTGGTCGTCCATGTGGAAGGTTCGATCATGGCACCCACCAAGGTACAAATATTGTCCGCAGCACCGGTCTTGAATTCAAAACAAAATGCCCCGTCAAAACCATCTATAGTACAGGGATTTGTTTTAAGTAATGATTCGCTCGTCGGCACATTTTCTCCTAAAATTATAAGATTTTGAAGAGATTCGACACCTGACGAAAACGCCACAGCATACCAGGTTTTTTCCTGCAGATTAGCCTTGTTTAAGGGTTGAAAATTGAATGCTGCACCATTGGAATTCACCTCAAAATTAGCAGTAACATCAAGCAAATTATCTCCGTTACAGTCTGATTGTTCACCCTGTCCACAGGTAAAAATACGCACATTCGCGTCATTGATCTGGACGCCTGTTGTGATAATTGTGTCTTGCTTTACTGGCAAACTGAACTTTGTGGTGATAAGCGCGTTGACGCACGACGCATTACCAAGACCTTCCGGACGATCTGCCCAGGGAGACGGAGATGGATATACTGTAGGGTTTGCTAACATATCACACTGCTCAAGTACATAAAAATCATCCGGAATTTTGCCCGTCGTAAATCTCCAGACATAGCCGGCTTCTCGACTTGCACCCTTACACATAAATCCATTTGGTTTCAATTGTCCTGCTTCGTCTCCTTCCTGACAACATTGGAAACCAGGAATCTCACCAGTTCCCGGCTCACGACAATCGGTGACGGTATAGGTAACTCCATTACTTACATCTCCATTTGTATTTTTTACCTTGATCGGCCCAGTGATCATGGAAAAACCTTCTATGTTATCAAAAGGTATTTTAGTTTGAATTGTATTGATATTTACGCTTGAAATAATTCCTGAATCTTCTGAACCTTTCAACCAGGTGTTCACGTCATCCGCCTGAGCTTTTTGACTCCAAAAAAATACTTTATCATACGAAGATACATCAATGGTAAAATTATCCCCTAATAAGGTCAAAAATCCACTTTTTAATGGGGCAGGGCCTGCGCTTGGAGTAATAGTACAGATACTTGGTTTGGGAGGACCCGAGTCAATTTCAATAGGATGATTCCCTGTTGATTTTACGCTATCATTTCTTTCGACTACAACATTTTTTATTCCGATATTCGCATTAAAAGGAATTTTTGCAATAATTTGTGTATCTTTCCATGTCTGTGTGCAGTAGCTAGGTAACGGAGCTGTTTCCAGTACAGAAGATCCTGACTCTAAAAATATCTTACCTCCACTTCCAAAATTACTTCCATAAATAGTAATATAAGAACCCGGAGTGGTCGTGGTAGGATCAATTTCTGTAATAATAGGTATGAGCAACTGAGACAAATCAACCACCTCAAACATCGCCGGATTACTTTTCTTTCCGGAAGATGCGGTAACATAGACCGCATTTTTGCCTGATTTTGCAAATGGAACAACAGAATTGATAGCATTACCAGACCAAGATCCCACAAAGGCATCGAGAGACACACTATTTTTTCCACCACTTTCAAACGTGATTTTTCCAGCACTTCCAGCACTTGCGCCAAATCCTTTTCCTTCTGCAATTATTGAAGTATCTGGCGGAGCAAAGCTAGTTCCTTGCTGAAAGATTATTTCTGTTTTATCCTTGTCGGGCAATACTATTTTTTTTTCAGGGAAAACCGTCACTGAACACAAACCAGGTCGCTGTATATCATTATATTCAAACAAGCCGTCCGGTTTTGGTGTTTTCAATGTTCCATCTTCATCATAATTGCCAATTATCGGACCAAAACTGTCATTGGTAAAATCTGCAAAACCGGTGCTGGATGCTACCACTGAAATCGCCGGTTTGATTGTTGAATGAGCACTTCTAGGAACTTCCACGATAATCCAGCTACTATTCCATGTCTTACCATAGTTACACTGAGGAAAAATAGCCGGAGTTTTTATGTCTGTCACATCCACATAATCGCCATCATTATTTCTATCATAATTAAGATATACCGACCCTGTCGCACTTCCAAAATTATATCCTGTAATCGTAATCCAGTTTCCCTCGGCTCCATTCATGTACTCTACATTTTTGATATAGGGATATGCGGTACACACACAGGTCGTCTCTCCCAACTTACATAGTGTATTGCTTGTTTGCGGATTGAGACATTTGGACCATTGTGAACAATCGGATTGAAGTGTACATGATTCCCCATCCGCATTTCCACATACTCCTCCGGTATCGACAGTCACTTCACCTGAATCCAATTGACCATTCTCGCAACTTATGGGAATCACCTGAAACATAGTAGTAGTAGATGTCTTATTTCCATCAATATCATGACCGGTCGCTTCGATGATATAATTTTTTTGATATTCTAAATTAGAGGGAACGGTAAAGGGTGCAAGAAAATCAAATTTTGAACTTGAACCCAAAGATACCGGTGGACCATGGATAGCATTTTTTATCGGCCGGCTACTTTGACCTTCTTTATATATCGTAAAATTGATGAGCGCATTACCTCCATAAAAAATACCATCCGTATTTTTGAAAAATCTATCATACAATCCTGTGGTTATCGCGTAGGTTTCTCCCTCTACGAGCTTAATCGCAGCACCCGGACCATAGGTATTGATAAACAATGAGCTTAATTTTGGATCAGTCGTATCCAAATACGCATCAAGGTTAGTAATAGCTTGTATCTTGAATGCCGCGTCTTTGGGAAAAGTACCGCAATCCACTTCAGTTTCAAGCATAGTACCACTGGTATCCATCACCGTGGATGATACAAAAATTCTATATTCACCCGGCAATAGACAATGCGTCGCGTTCGGCAGATTAGTACAGAGGAAAGATTTTTCCTTTTTATACTGTGCCTCAATAAGTCTACCACCTTCTTTGGAGGAAAAAATAAAATCATTCGTAATGTCAGCAGAATACTGATCTTCAGTATAGGTGATGGTGAACATATCATTCGCACTTCCTGCGACTGGTTTGCTGAATAATACGCGTATTGTATCATTATAAAGTCCAGTAGTATCCATGCTCGTGTCTAGTCCTGTAAGCCCTGTATCTGTAGTTATCGGAGTATGCGGAGTAATACTTTCAACTACAAAATGCTCAGCAAGACAACAATCAGTAGGATACAGCTGACAAAGATTTTTACAGGTAAGTGTGTCTTTGTATGTAATGTAATATGGAGTCCCCTGTGCAAAACAGTCACCTACCAAAGTGGTGGATGGAGTAGCACAACTACCACCCACACACGTTGCAGCACCCAACTTATCAAGTAAAAACTTCGTAATCGCAAAAGAAGATAAGATAATCACGAGTCCAATCGTGCCATTGATCAAAATCTTTTTTGCAGTGTTGACTCGCTCCTCATTGCCCCCGGCAGTCATATACATATAGCCGCCATAGAGCACAATCCCGAGTGCGACTATTCCCAAAAGTCCCAAAGCGACATTAATAATTTTTACAATAATCACCCGAATATCCGCTCCACCAAGCGCAATATTTGTGTTGATAGAATCAGTACCAAAAGTATCTTGTCCAAATACGTATGTCGAAAACGCAGTAAACCCAAACAACAACAACCCGGCAAAGAGGCCGAGTGTAAGCATTTTTTTATGTATAGAAAAACTGCGTTTCATAGATTGTTAAAAGACACGAAACTATTCAGCTCTTTGGAAAATTAAATTTATGGGGTACTAGAGCTAAGTCAATCCGAACGGTGGAATCAAACCTGAACAGGGGGCAGGTGGGTGTTAAGCGCGTCGAGCAAAATTAATACAATACAATTTGAGACTATAGCAGAATATAATTTAATCAGAATATTTGAAAATCAACGCAATAAAAATCTTTATGCAACCCATAAAAAAATCAGAAGTGAAAAAAGATTTATATTATTTTTCTACAGTCTTATAAATACTCTATAATAATAGCTCATATACCAAAATAAAACAAGACCAACATGCTCAACTCTGATTCTGAATTTAAGTAATTTTCATACTACCAACTGAAATTTCCCT
>JACPGR010000022.1 GCA_016182415.1 Candidatus Magasanikiibacteriota bacterium | reverse complement strand
TTATGTTGCAGAAACATCAAAATTGTTGTAAAATATACGATATATGATAAGTAATTCTGTTGCCAAAAACACAGCATTTTTAACAATCGCCTCAATACTTCAAAAAGTGATTTCTTTTGTATATTTTGCGATTGTTGCGCGAAATATCGGGGCAGAAGGAACGGGAAAATATTTTTTTGCACTGTCTTTTACGACAATTTTTGTTATTTTCGTTGATTTGGGTCTGACAAGTGTGCTTGTTCGCGAGACTGCAAAAGCACGTGAGAAATTGCAGACTTTTTTTTCTTCAATTCTTTTTGTAAAAATATTTTTGGCACTGCTTACCTATATGTGTGCGCTTGTGGTCGTCAATATGTTGGGATATGAAATTAGTACTAAACAACTCGTGTATATTGCAGGCATCACCATGCTCTTTGATTCTTTTCATCTTACCTTATATGGTGTCTTGCGTTCGCTTGGAGATTTGAAATGGGAAGCGATAGGTATTATTGTGAGTCAACTTCTGACGCTTATACTCGGAACAATATTTTTATATATGAAGCTACCATTGATTTATCTGATGATAGCTTTTTTGATTCCAAGCATGCTCAATGCAGTATTTGCGTATTTAGTAACTAACATCAAATACGGTTTGCAATTCAAGCCTGTATATCACAAGGATATACTCAAGTATATTATCCCCATCGTAATCCCATTTGCCCTTGCCGGTATTTTTGGGCGGGTATATTCATATATAGATTCGATTATTTTATCCAAAGTCGCGGGTGATATTGTCCTTGGGTGGTACAGTATTCCCTATAAAATTGCGTACGCATTTCAATTTATTCCACTTGCGCTTGTGGCCGTACTCTATCCTCGATTTAGTGAACATTTTGCGCATGACAAAGCTCGATTGCACTATATATTTCATCAAGGATTCAAATATTTGCTTTTAGTTTCATTTCCGATTGCTGTGGGTATTTTTCTCTTATCTCGAGATATTATTCTTATCCTATTTACCGAAGAATATATCAATTCTATTATACCACTCCAAATTTTGATTATTGGGTTGGTGTTTTCGTATATAAATTTTTTGTGTGGCGCGCTTCTCAATGCATGTAATAAACAAGTCACGCAGACGACGTTTATTGGACTGGTCATGCTTATCAATATTGTCTTAAATATAGTATTGATTCCTCAATATGGGGCAATCGGTGCTTCTATTTCCGCACTTGGGGGAAATATGATTATGACTTTGTGTGGACTTTTTGTAGTACCGCGTATAACCAAAATCGATACGTCTTTTTTGGGAAAAACAATTCTCCAACTTATTTTTTCAGTTGTCGTAATGGGCGTGCTTGTGTGGTATACTAATGTGCAATGGAATTTTGTTGTTGCTAGTATTGTTGGGGTTATGACGTATGTGTGTATGCTTTTTGTAACGAAAACGGTGACTAAAAAACAAATTAGAGAACTTGTGACGATCATAACTATGTAACTCATCCCGACTAAGTCGGGATGAGTTACACTTTGATAAACTATGAAAAAAACTCTCATCATCACTCTCGAATATCCACCTCAAATCGGTGGTATTGCTACATACGTGCACGAAATGTCGGACGCGTTTGATCCTACACAAACTGTAGTATATGCGCCGGTTATCAAAGATTCAAAAGTATGGGATGAAAAAATGAAATATAAAATCATTCGAAAAAATCCGTTATTTCCACGATTTGTATTATTTCGATGGACTCGGTTGCTATTTCAAATTTGGAGAATTGTAAAAAAAGAACAGATTGAAATAATCTTTATCAATCATGTTTTGCCGGTTGGCTATGTCGGATGGATTATCAAAAAACTGTTCAAAATTCCATATCTTATCATTTCACATGGCACAGATGTGCTTATGGGTACGAGAAACAAATGGAAGACGAAGATGATGCGAAACGTGGTGGGTTTGAGTGAACAAATTGTATTCAATAGCGAGTCACTACGCCGAAGATTTTTGGAACGATTACCTGAATTTGAATCAAAGACGACCGTACTTTATCCATGCCCGGACAGCGATTTTTTGATTCCACCGACGCAAGAAGAAATCAAGACATTACGAAGATCCCTTGCGCTTGAAGGAAAGAAAGTGATTTTGAGTATCGCGCGTCTCGATGAAGGAAAGGGTTTTCCACATGTGGTACGCGCACTGCCTAAGATTCTTGAGCGCGAACCACATGTGGTATGGCTCATTATCGGCGACGGTCCAAAACGTCTGCAAATTATGGAAGATATTCAGGCACATTCATTGCAGAATGTTGTGCGCTATTTGGGAAAAATTCCACATGAGCAATTGAAAGTATATTATTATCTTGCAGATTTATTTGTGCTTTTGACACACACAGACGAAGGTAGAGAAGAGGGTTTGGGTCTCGTATTTTTGGAAGCTGCTGCCACAGGTCTGCCAGTAGTTGCTGGAAAAAGTGGAGGGGTCGAAGAAGGGGTGCTTCATACGCAGACCGGAATCGTTATTGACATTCGCAGGAATGCCATAGCTGTTGTCGACTCTATTGTTATGATGCTTCAAAACAAAAAATATGCTACACAACTCGGTAAAAATGCGCAGGAGAGGATTAAGAGAGATTTTAAGTGGGAGGATCAGTTGAAAAAGTTGGATAAATGGATTAGATAACCGTACATACAAATTACTCCGCCAAAGGACGGATCAGCCTCGGGCTGAAAATTGTACAAATGTACAAATAATCGGAAAATTTTATATGGAGGGAGATTTATATTTTGAACGTCAGGAAAAATATTTATACCCAAATTTGAGTTTTATCATAAATGGAGTCCTTTTCGGATGTATACAACCAAATTGGAGGCAACCATCAAGAAAAATATATTCAAAAAGCTGTTGCTATTGGTCTTGAAAAAGTCGGTCTAAAATTTACTGAACAATTTTATGTCCCTATTAAAATGGATGGTAAAATAGTTGGCAAATATTATCTAGATTTTTTAATTGAAGATAGAATAATTTTGGAATTAAAACGAGGTAGGTATATTCCAAGAAATGTATATTTTCAAACAACTCAATATTTAGATTCGCTTAATTTGAAACTTGCAATTGTGGCTTGTTTTGCTACAGATGCTGTGATAATAAAAAGAATTATCAATGATAAATAAATTCCTTTTGTTTGTACATTTGTACAATTTGTAATTTGTATGTACGAACTTATTGTCTAAACTACATTTCTATGACAGACTTAAAATTAAAAGAACAAGAACGCATCATGGATGAAATTCATCAATACGGCCTTACCACATTTTGGTCATGGTTTGGTGGATTTTTGTTATTATTTTGCTCGGCTTTTTTTATGTTTTGGTTTTTTGAGCATGGAAAATGGGGGCAAGTCGGATTTGCACTACTGATCACACTTGGGTTTTTTGTGTTATTTCGTACATATTTTTTATGGAAAAAAAATGTATTTTTTATTACCACACATCGACTCATTGATATTGAGCGACGTGGATTTTTTTCTTCGGTTGTGTCAGAAGTTCCGTATGATCAAATTGAAGATGTGTCTGGAAAAGTTACGGGGTTTTTTGGTACTATTTTTCGATATGGGGATGTAAGTGTTCAAACTGGAAGTGGTAAGGTAAAAATCGTGGTGCCATATGTAAAATATCCATTGCGTTTACAACAGCAAATCAATGAATTACGTGAGAGATTTTTGTCCAGATATTCTCATGATTTTAGTGGAGATGTGGCAAATACGATTATTGATAAATTATATGAATTGGATTTGGCAGAACTTAGAAGAGTACAAAAAACCATGGATAAACGGATTGCAAAATTAGTTAATGAGGAATAGATGAACATACTAATTACCCTTTGATAAACTCACTTCGTGGTGATTTAGTGGAAGCAGGGTAAACTAAATTATACAAATGTACAAATAATCGGAAAAATTTTGTGAATAAAAACCAATTAAAAACAATTAATACATACAACAAAACAGTAGATGCCTATATCAAGAATACAGACCATCTCGTCCAAACTACTGAGATGGATTATTTTGTATCACAACTTGAGCCAGGTGCAAAAATTTTGGATCTGGGCTGTGGCCCTGGTCGAGATGCAAAGTTGTTTGTTGCTCAGGGATTTTCTGTCGTCGGTGTTGATTTATCAAAAAACATGATCTCAACTGCGAAGAAGCGTTGTCCTAGGGCGCAGTTCAAAATAATGGATATGGCTGATTTGAAGTTCAAACCAAAACAATTTGATGGAATCTGGGCGAATGCAAGCTTGCTTAATATACCAAAAAAGGACGCGATAAAAGCTTTGCAAGGAGTGTATTCAGTCCTTAAACCGGGTGGAATTTTTTATCTATCAATAAAAAAAGGAAGTGGAGAGGGGATTGAGTTGGACAGCAGATATGGTTTAGAAAAATTCTATGCATATTACCACAAAAATGAGTTACTAGGTATTCTCAAAAAAATTGGTTTCAAAATTCATACATCACATATTCAACGCGAGACTACATCCTATGTCACTCGGCAGTTTGTAATTGTTTTTGCTAAAAAATAAAATGATATACTCATTTTGTTTGTACATTTGTACAAATTTGTAATTTGTATGTCCGCTGTGTTATACTTGGCAATATGAAACAAAACGAACAATCATCCATTGGACGCTTTTTTGCATCGCGTACTTTTTTGATTATTGCTCTTATTGTAGTTTCTTTTTTTGCATTTGGATTTGCCCGAGCATACTATCAAGATTACAAAGTAAAACAAGAAATTAGGGCGCTTGAAGATCAAGTATCGTCTCTTGAGAAAAAAAAGATAGAATCTATCGAGATTTTAAAATACGTTAAAAGTGATGCCTATGTCGAAAATCAAGCCCGCACTGAACTTAATATGAAAGAACCGGGAGAGCACCTTGTATTTTTGAAAGATATGGACGCTGAGCTACGCAGTGATAGTATCGGGAACAGGGAAGATGCAGAGTCTGGACATTTTTTTTCAAATACGATAAAATGGGTATATTATTTTTTATATAAATCAAACCCGTCCTAAGGGTCTAATTCTATACTAGTATGGAACAGATTAACTCAAATTCTGGGGAGGAAAAAATCGTCTCACATCGTGCCACTAATCGTACAAATCCACTTATAATCCTGTTTTTAGGTTTGCTGGTGGCACTTCTCGTTGGGGTAGGGTCAGTATATGGAGCTACTGTCTCTGGAATCAAAAAACAATCACGCACTCAATTTGTTCTCACCAGCGCAAACTTTTTTAAAAGTCCTGTGGCAAAAGTGAATGGATCCAAAGTTTTGTATACTGATTTTATTGATAATATTCGAGCTATGGAACAATTTTATGCAACGGATGATTCAGGAATCCCAAAGCCGAGCGCTCAAGAAATGTCTGATTATGTGTTGAGCAGATTACTTATCAATGAGCTAGTCAAAAGTACTGCAGCTGAAATGAATATACGGTTATCTCAAGAAAAAGTGCAAGAAGTGATTGATACGGAAATAATGCCGAATTTTGAAAATCGCGAGAAGGCAGAAGAAGAAGTGATGAATCGATATAGCTGGACATTTGATGAATTTATTGAAAAAATTGTGCGTCCTACTTTACTTGAAAAAGAATTAGGGGACTCATATACACAAGCAAACGCACCTGATACCAGTGCAGTAAAAGCAACAGCGCAAGAAGTATTGGATAGAATTAAAAATGGTGAAGATTTTGCAACTCTTGCAAAGGAATTTGGGTCAGACAGCACCAAAGATACAGGTGGAGATCTTGGTTGGTTTGGTCGCGGAGCTATGGTACCTCCATTTGAAGAAGCGGTCTTTGCACTGGATGCAGGAGAGCTCGGAGAAAATCTTGTTGAGACACAATTTGGATTTCATATTGTGAAAGTTGATGAAAAACGTATGACTACTGATGAGAAAACCGGGGAAAAAATTGAAGAAATAAAAGCTCGACATATTTTGTTTCAATTCAATCCGACTGGCGAGGGAGATTTTTCTGCATTTATGAATGGTAAACTCACCAGTGCTCAAATTGAAGTTGTCGAAGGAATTCATAACCCATTTGAGGATTTGTTGAATGAGCAAAAGCAGGCTCAAGTTCAGCCGGTGATCGAAGATGTAGAGTCTGAATCTGAAGTGGTGCCAGAAGCCCAGTCTGATATCGTGGAAGAAGAATTACAATAATATATATCTGTAAAATCTCCTTCCAGAATTCTGGAAGGAGATTTTTTCCATGCGGGATTCGTACAGTGGTAGTACGCTAGCTTTCTCCGCCCAATTATGCGGATGTAGTATAATGGCTATTATGTCGGCTTCCCAAGCCGAAGACGGGAGTTCGATTCTCCTCATCCGCTCTTGTTTTAACAAACAAGGATGTGGCGGGCAAGCAAGCTAGATGCGCCAGTCCGATTTAATATATACTACATGTATATGATTAAAACTAACAATCTCAATTTAAAAGCTCTACGTATAAAAGTTGGTATTTCCCAAGCCGATATTGCTAAACGGCTTGAAATATCTCGGCCTTCTTATATTTTTTTAGAACAAGGTAGGCGAGAGTTATCTCTTTTTGAAGCAAAGAAACTTTCTGATCTTTTTGGTATTTCTTTGCAAGAGTTAGAAATGGGAGTTATTCCGATGTATGGTAAATACAAAGAAATGATTTTGGCTTTTATTCGTAGTGCCGGTTCGTCAAGAGATGGTAAATTACCAAAAACAAAATTAGCAAAATTATTGTATTTAGCAGATTTTGCGTGGTTTTATGACCACTTCCAAAGTATGAGTGGTATGCAATATCGTCGTTTGCAGTATGGGCCGGTACCAGACATATATTTTCGCGCTATTGATGAATTGGAACAAGAAGGGTGTATTGCTATTGATAGAAGTAAAGATGGTGTGATTTTGATTGGTGAAAATAGAGGATCACAGAGACAAAATTTTATTGAATTATCAAAGGCTGAACAAAAGCTTATTGAAGATATTGCGAAAAAGTGGAAAGAAAAAAAGACCCAAGAAATCGTTAATTTTACACATAATCAGCTTCCATACAGACTCTGTGTTCCAGATGAGGTAATTCCGTATGAACTGATCATCCAGGAGGATCCGGAGTATGTCTACTAATTATGCGGTGCTCGTTGAACATTTTGCTGAGCGTCATTATATTAAAAATTTTGAGAAAAAATATAAATGTGCGTGGTATATTACCTGGAGTGCTGTTGTAGAAGAATTGAAACGCTTAGATTCATTGGCTCTTACTTCGATTGCGGAAAAAATTTGTGGTAATTCTGTCGTTTCTGTGTATAAAATAGAATTTCGTGTTGCGGGTACAAGATAATCTAGAAAAACATCAGGTAATCGTTGTATTGTCGCTTTGCATTCCAGTACTCAAACAATATATGTGTTATTGGTATATCACAAAAATGATATCGGTAATAGTAATGAGACATCAAAATGGAAAAATATTATTTTAGAAAATTATCCTGAATATAAAGAAATTTTGTAAATTTAGTCAAATAGACACTATTATGGTATTTACTGAAGGCCTACAACCTATTCAAGATACAAAAGAATGGAAATTTGAGTATTTTGACGCAATTGCGCACAAAGACTTAAACAACTGGCAGAATCAAATGATGTTCAGGGATTTTATATATTAGTTCAGGTTTTGGTTACTGAAAAAATTCGACATTTTAGACCAGATCTAGAATATGGGATCAAGATTGAAGATGCACAGAAAAAGGGGACTCTCAGTCTTTCTCATGAATTTGAAGAAATGTGGAAAGGGGGAAAGAAGAGCCATATGCTCAATGTATTTAACCTGGGATCTCGTGAAGCACAAGAACAGTGTATTGTTCATGTCGTAGATGAATTATTATCAAAAATAAATTAAGAAATAGATTATGCTCAAAGAATCCAGTTTTGTAAAACTTAAAATAAACGTCCCCGCAACGCATCTTGAAATAGTCCGAAAAGCTCTCGGAGAAGCTGGGGCTGGAAAACTTGGCAATTACGACTATTGTGCATGTACATATCCCGTACACGGCTATTTTAGGCCCCTCGCAGGCGCCAAGCCTGCAATTGGTGAAATAGGTCATATCGAGGAAGTTGAGGAGTGTTGTGTAGAGTGCATATGTCACAAAGATCTAATAGAATCTACACTTGAAGCTGTCAAAAAAGTACACCCCTATGAAGAAATTGCGTATGATATTATTCCTCGGTTTGATATTGTTTAAAAATTCAAAATTTTGGTATGCCGAGATAGCTCAGTTTCTCCCGATTTAATCGGGAGACCAGCCTATGGCTGGGGTAGAGCGTTATCCCGATAGAGCCGCCTTAGCTCAGTTGGTAGAGCGACACATTCGTAACGTGTAGGTCCGGAGTTCGATCCTCCGAGGTGGCTCTATCGGGATAAGGTGCAGGTCGCGAGTTTGATTCCTGTAGATGGCTTTTTTTAAGTACGCCTTTTTGAAGGTGTATTTTTTATCTGTTCACCAATCTTAATTCTTGATTCTTAATTTAAAATATAGCGTCCAATTTCAAAATATGCTATACTACTTTCAATATGATCGTCTTCAAAAATATTACCAAACAATATTCTCATGATAGTGTTGGACTAAGCGAAGTAAACTTGCATATTGAGGCAGGTGATTTTGTGTCCATAGTCGGGCAAAGTGGAACAGGCAAGACGACGATGGTAAAATTACTTATTGCAGAAGAACGGCCTACGGGCGGACGGATTGAAATAGGCGGGTGGGATAT
>JACPGR010000025.1 GCA_016182415.1 Candidatus Magasanikiibacteriota bacterium | reverse complement strand
ATATTTCATCTTTATAAATAAAGATTTCTCCTCCAACAAAATCCAAAAAAGTATCTCCACTTGATACCAAACGTGTTTCCCTCAGTGCATTTTCATCTTCTTTTTTTAGTGCGCGTGCTTCGGGACTGTCTATGGCAAGTACGAGTGTCTTGACATTAGCCTTGATTCTTTTTTTAAGAAAGTTTTCTACAGCAGTATCTAATTGTTGTTCGTATTGCATGGGTTTTACTTTTACAAAAGAAAGTATTTCTGTATTAGGAATAAATCCATCAGCAATATAATTTAATACATCATATACCCCTTGCTCTCCCTCAAAAAACCTCACCCCTGGTTTGTTTTGTACCAGATTGAATGATCCGGTAAGTGCGCGGATCGTCTCTTCCATTTCACCCATCGAAAGCGTATTTTCACGTTTTTTTTCTTCAAGGATACCTGCAAGCTTATTTGGATGTCCTGCTTTGTAATAAGCATTTCGTCCTTCTTTTCTGTAGTCAATAAATCCCTTGCCCAGGAGCATGGTAAGCGCTTCATAGACCGTGGTTCTGCTCAGATCCGTGTGTTCGACAGTTTTGGGTACATCAAGCTCGCCGTATTGATTGAGGGCGAGGTAGACGGCGGATTCGGAGTCGTTGAAGCCAAATTGGGAGATATTCATAGACACTGATTACATTGATTTATTTTGATTTGTGAGTGAAACACCCCTCTGCCCCCCTCAAGGGGGGAATCCTGCTGAGCAAGATCGTGGGTAACTACTCACCCCCACACTAACTCTCCTTGAAACAGCAACTTGAGTGATCCAAAGACATCCATATTTCGTTTTTTACACGTCTCAATGATAGAAAGTAATGTTGCATGGCGCTTTGCACCAGCCTCACTTCTGAAACAGCCTGATACTTTCTTTTTTACCTTTGCCTGTCTGACAGCTTGTTCTGATGCGTTGTTGTGAAAAGGGATATCTGACTGGGTCATGAAGTGAAGAATCTTTTCTTGGTGTTTCTTGAATCGTTTCTGAAGTTTGCATGATTCTGTTCCTTGGATTGCGTGTGTTATCAGGTGTGTGAGACGATTGTTGTACTGTCGCAATACAGATGCACACACGGCAGGATCAAAACCGTCTTTCCAGATATGATCTCGGGCTTTCTCTGAGGATTGCAAAAACACTTTCATCTCATATGCCCATTTGCTCTTTTCAGTATCAATACAAAAGATAAGGTCTCGCAAAAGGTGCGCATGGCACAGCTGGTGTCCTGCTGTCGCCAGTGTATTATTCTGGGCACTCCAGCAGTCGCTAACCAGTGTTCCGCTGTAGTTTTCTCCAAAATAGTTTTTGACCACCTGATAGCCTCTGCGCTTATCTACTGCGTAATATGTTCCTTCTGTGTTTTGCCAGACCCATTGCCACCATTTCTGTTTGTTCACTCATGATCCTGTTTCATCGCTACCTATCCATGCCCATGCTTTTATCAAGGGGAGGATGTCTTGGTACAGGGAGGTTCCTTGTAGATAGGCTCTTTCAAGAATATGTTCGATTGTTCCTTCTGCGATACGGGTATTGAGCATATCTTGCATGACCATCCGCAGACGATCATATGGTATGTGATGGACAATATTCAAATACGTAATCATTGATCTCACCGTATTCCCAAACTGGAAAGAGGCAGTCACGTGTTCAGGAAATGTTCCGGTGGAGCGTGTACCACATCGTGTACACCTGACTGATTCTTGCTGGTATTCAGTAACAGACAATTTTATGGGAGGAATATCTGCTATTTGGCGTTTCTCCCAAACCCACCCCATCCACTCCTTTTAGGGAATCACCATAGTGATCGCACTGGTCTGGACGACAGGTGATAACATCATCTGGGTGTTCTATCTGTGTTCGCGTCGTTCCTGGATGTCCAAACTGTCCGCCACGTTTTCTGCCTAACCGTTCGCGCAAGGAACGCGGGCGCTTTGGAGGAGACATATCAGAGGAAGGTGGCTTGCTACTGTTGGAACTGTCTTTTTCAAGTGCGGATATACGAATTTCGAGAATGAGAATCATATCCACCAATTGCTCTTTTGATAATTGTAGTAATTCATTTCTTTTCATACCCCTATAGTATACTCTATTTAGTATGATTGGTATAGAGAGTTTGTAAAGGGGGGTGAGTAGTTACTATGGGGTTATGTGATCACCTTACCACTCGAACCCCAGCTGTTACCAAATAAAAAATCATCCCAATTAATCGGGATTATTTTTTATTCCAAACATAAAAACGACGCCAAATCCTCCAATCTATATGACAAAATTTTTTTGTAATATAGATTGGGTGGCGTCGTTTTTATCGTCGCAAACCCAAAGGTGGCGTTCGTCATCCTTTCTCTTCTCGCTCAAGTCGTTTGAACTGGAGCGAGCTGGCACCCAGGTAAATGATCACTCCGAAGAGTGTCACCAACAAGCTTGCCAGCATGAGGAGAATGGTTGCGCCGAAGCTGACGTTTGAGACAAATATCTCGGTGTGGAATGGCACAAGCCACGCACACCCGAGAATCCCCCCAACGACCAGTACGGCACCGAACAGCGCCACCATTGCCTCGCACGGAGCGAGGCGTTGGACTTTCGGCATGTGAACCTCATGGGTTTGAGATGTGCTTAAACTAGCAAAGAGAGAGAGTTGTCAATTGTGAAAAAATTTTTAAACAAAAATATCGCACAAAATAAAAAAATGTGCTATACTTCAGTGCATATAGATTTTTACTCTCTTTTTATTTTTTTGTATGAAAGAACCTACCTATCGTGATGCACTCAAAGCAGGATATGATCTTGCCTGGCATCATAAATCATTGTGGTTGTTTGGTTTGTTTGCGGCGTTTTTGGGGCAGATGGGATTTGTCGAGCTTATCGCAAAAATTACTCGTGGAGTTGCGACGACGAGCTCGTCTTCCGCACTCGTCTATATGTGGAATTTGCTTTCGGTACTCAAGCCAAGCGCGATTGCAGAGCAACTCGAGATGAGTGTAGATAAGTGGGTATGGCTCCTATGGCTTGTGGTAATTTTTGCAGGTTTTGCATTGATGCTGTTATTCATATCTGTCGTGTCTCAGGGAGCGATTGTACATAGTACTGCTCGCTATATTGACAAGAAAGGAAAAAAATTTGAAGATGCAGATGTGTCATGGCATGCGAGTCGAGTACATTTTTGGAGACTTTTAGTTTTGAATATCTTGCGAAAAGTTCTCACTATTTCGTTTGTTATATTTGCAACATGGGGGATGTATAATGCAATTATTTTTCCACGAGTTGGAGATATATTATTATTTCTCTTACTTTTTTTACTTGCGACAGTCATGGGAATGATACTGTCATTTTTACTCGTTTACGCAGTTGGATATGTGGTGGTAGAAAATCAAAAATTAATTCCTGCACTTCAAAATGCGTGGAGAATGTTTACGGATCATTGGTTTGTATCGCTTGAGATTGGGTTTATCATGATTGTACTCAATGTGCTTGCGCTTGCACTGGTGATATTTGGTCTGTATGTATTTTTCTTGCCAAGTTTATTTATGTGGACTATCGCAGTCGTGTTTCATAGTCAGGCATTGTTTATGGCTGGAGTCATCGTTGGATTTATATTATTTGCACTTTACATGGCGCTTATCGCATCGATGTTTACGGTATTCACGACAGCGACGTGGACGTATTTGTTTACGAAGATGCATAAGAAGGGAGTGGTGAGTAGACTTGTACATCTTTTTCATGGCTCTAATAAATAATTTTATATATATCTGTTCAAATCTGTTTAATCCGTTAAATCTGTTGTTTGATTTCGCATTTAAATTCGTAAACGGAACAGCAGATTTAACGGATTAAACAGATTAAAACGGATTGTAATTATCGGATTAGAAATTTTTTTATGCCCGGTTTTTCTTCGATTGACGATTTACTTTCACAACAAGATGACGCACAAACATCACCGCAAGAATCGGTGTCTCTTAACGTATCATCAGATGAGACAGAAGAAAAATTTGGCAAAAAGATGGATGAGATTAAGCGAAAGGAACTGGAGTTGAAAGCACAGCGATATGCGTCGCGGGTGGGGATGCCGCATATTGATCTCACCAAGTTTCCGGTAACCCATGAGGCCTTGAAACAAATTTCTCGCGAGCAAGCCGAGAGTCTTGGTGTAGTTTGTTTTTATGCGAGTTCAGATGAAATTCGACTAGGAGCACTAGATCCCAAGACTCCGGAAGTCGAAGCACTTTATAATGAGTTACTCGAAGAAAAACATGTGGGAGGGGGCTTGTATGTCATCTCACCGGTGAGTTTGGATCGAGTGATGAAGCTCTATGATACCATGCCAAATATAAAACCAATCAGCAAAGATATTCAAATTAAGGCAGAAGATCTTGAAAAAGTGCAGGCAGATGTCAATGATTTTCGCAGTGTGCAAGAGCTTCTTAAAAAAGCAAGCACGACTGATTTGATTACCATTCTACTTGGTGCGAGTCTCAAGGTCGATTCGTCTGATGTACATGTGGAAGCAGAAGAAACTCGTATTGTCGTCCGATTTCGACTTGATGGTATTTTGCATGATGTGGCAGAACTTCCTAAAGAATTATTCCACAAATTATTGTCGCGTATTAAGTTGGTTTCTTCGCTTAAAATAAATATCACGGACAAACCACAAGATGGTCGTTTTACCATCAAGCTCCCCACAGGAGATGTGGACGTACGTGTGTCTACCATTCCAACCGTGTTTGGAGAAAGTATTGTGATGCGTCTCCTCATCCAAAATGAAGAGGGGATTAGTCTTGAGTCCTTAGGCATGTCCGAACGAGATCTTAAGGTGTTGCGTGAAGAAATTGCGCGTCCAAATGGGATGATTGTAACTACCGGTCCGACAGGGTCTGGTAAAACAACAACCTTATATGCAATTTTGAAAATTTTGAATAAACCGGGTGTCAAAATTATCACACTTGAAGATCCGGTCGAATATCGAATGGCAGGCGTCAACCAAAGTCAAATTGACCACACCAAAGATTATACATTTGCAAAAGGATTGCGTTCTATTTTACGTCAAGACCCAGATATTGTAATGGTGGGTGAAATTCGAGATTTGGAAACATCAGACATCGCGATTCAAGCCGCACTCACCGGCCACTTGATGCTTTCGACTATTCACACCAATAGTGCTGCCGGAGCCGTGCCGAGATTCTTGTCTATGGGTTCACAGCCTTTTTTACTTGCACCTGCTCTCAATTGTCTCATGGGACAGCGTTTGGTGCGTCGTGTATGTACTGCATGTAAGGTATCCACGTCAGTTGAACAGCTTGATGAACATACTCAAAAAACATTGCATGAACAAATTGAACTCATGCCGGCAGACGCACAACAAAAAATGAAAAATCAAACCTTAACATTTTTTCAATCAAAAGGGTGTGAAAAATGTAATGGTATCGGGTATAAAGGACGTATTGGAATTTACGAAATTTTTGTGATAGTAGATGAAATTGAACAGGCAATTTTATCGGGAAATGTATCTGAGCATGCGATTTCACAAATTGCGCGTGAACAAGGGATGACAACAATGGTACAAGATGGTATACTAAAAGCTAGTGAAGGGATTACAACCCTTGATGAAGTGTTTCGGGTTATTGATTAGGTTCTTTATTTATATTTTGGTGTTGAATAAACTCAAAACTCTAATATCTAAACTCAAAACAAATTCAAAATTTAAATTACCAATTAATAATCATTTGATTTTTATAATTTGAATTTTGAGCTTAGGATTTAGAATTTTAAAAAATAAAATATGGTCAGTACCACAATCAATGGCACACCACGCAATCAGCCGGTGCGCTTTTATAAATTCGTAGCGCTTACATTTTTAATCATCACCATCATATTGCTGGGTGCGATTGTCTTTATGGCTGCCAAGCGCGCGGATATTACAATTATTACACGATCACAATCTATTGAAGCGCAAGGGAGCATTACCATTAATTCCGCTCTTGCTGATGCGACCGTACCAGGTTTTGTGACGAGTACTATCCTTACCTTAGAAAAGACCTTTAGTCCTGAAGGATCTAAAACTGAAGAAGGAGTTTCTGAAGGAACTGTTACACTTATCAATGATTCGGGTATCGCGCAACCGCTTATTGCCACTACCCGCCTGCTTACACCTGACGGCGTCTTGTTTCGTTTGAAAAATGGGGTTATCGTACCGGCAAACGGAACTATCGAAGCGCACGTCTATGCAGATCAAAAAGGATTCGCAAGTGATATTGGGCCATCACGTTTTACAATTCCCGGTCTACATGAAGCAAAACAACAACTAATTTATGCAAAAAGCGAGGCCGCGATGACAGGTGGTGTTCGAAAGATTGGTGTCTTGTCAGAGGCTGATATTTTAAAAGCCGAAAAAATTCTTGTTGAAGATATCAAGAAAAAGGGTTCAGAAATTTTGGTTGGCTTGTATTCTGATAAGGTAGCGTTGTTTGAAGTAAGCGGTGCGGTATTTGCATATGACGCGGAGCTTGGAGTTGAGACCAGTTCCTTTGTTCTTTCAGGAACTGCAACAGTTGCGGGAGTATTTTATGACCACGCAAAATTGACGGAGTATGCCCAAGAGATGCTCCAAAAGCAAGTTGTGGATAAGAGCGAAGTCTTGCAGTCTGTGAAAGACGCTCCTACTGTTGTCTTAACGCAGTTTGATACCGCTGCAAGAACAGCGGATTTAGTAGTATCCTATAGCGGACTGGTGGATATTGACCCAAATACAAAAGAATTGCAAAAAATTATGTTTTTTGGAAAAACTGAAGATGAAGTGAGGCGATATGTGATGTCGCTTGATCATGTACAAGGTGTAGAGATGCATTTTCGACCGATGTGGAATCGTAGCGTGCCACATGTGGCGGATCATGTGAGTATTACGATTAAGCAGGTGGAGTAAGGTTCGTGGGTTAGGGTTAGGATGCCGGAATTGTGGGTGTTGGATGCTGGAGACTAGAAGCGAGAGTCGATGGCATACTTGACAACTTGTAGTGTTTTTTAGTAAGCTGTCTATATTATTGAGTATACCCCACCCAGTGGCAGGTTCCCTACCAGAGATAAGAAGTATATGCTGAGAGCTTCTTTTAGGAGAAACCACATGGTACCACGTATACGCGCAGAACTGATACAATTCAACGAAAGTTAAAACCATGGGTGGAACCGTCTCAACATTTGTTGTGACCCCGGTATGTATTCTTAAAATTTTTTTTGAGGATAGGTACTGGGGTTTTTTTATTAAAAAATCTGTAAGTATTCACCATCTCATGTCCTGTGAACGCAACTCTATCCCCGCCTTTCTCTTACCGAAGAGAAAGGAGACACAGTGCCGTGTGTTTCCCCTCTCTTCGGTAAGAGAGGGGCGAGGGGAGAGTTGCGTTCACGAGTAAAGTAAGGTGAATAGTTACAATAATCTTAAATTCGAATTTCGTATTTCGAGTTTCGAATTTTAAAAAAATATGTCAGAACATATCAGTCTCGACCAACGTCGACACTCCTGTGCGCATTTACTTGCGTCAGCAGTGAAACAAATTTATAAGGGTGCACACAATGCCATCGGGCCGTCGATTGAAAGTGGATTTTATCAGGATTTTGATATGGGGGACTACAAAATCTCTGAGGAAGATCTACCAAAAATCGAAGAAAAAATGCGTGAAATTCTCAAAACATGGGGGCCGTTTGTGGTGAGAGAAGTATCCGTCGAACAAGCAAAAAAAGATTTTGCAGAAAATCCATATAAGCTTGAACTCATTGATGATTTTGCAAGTCAGGGAAAAACTATTACGGAAAATGACCCGGGAAATTTTCTTGATTTGTGTAAAGGTGGTCACTCAGATAATCCGCAAGAGGAAATGAAGTATTTCAAATTATTGTCTGTCGCAGGAGCCTATTGGCGCGGGGATGAGAAAAATAAAATGTTGACGCGTATTTATGGTACCTGTTTTCCGACTCAGGAAGAATTGAATGCACATTTGGAAATGCTTGAGCAAGCAAAACTTCGAGATCATCGCAAACTAGGTAAAGAATTGGATTTGTTTGTATTTTCTGATTTGGTGGGTCCGGGCTTGCCACTGTTTACAGAAAAAGGAACGATTATTCGTGAAGAACTTACCAAATTTATTTGGTCGCTTATGAAACCCTATGGGTATACACGAGTTACCATTCCACATATTGCGAAGGCTGATTTGTATAAAGTCTCAGGTCATTGGGATAAATTTGCAGATGATATTTTTCATGTCCGTAGTCAAAAGACAGATCAGGAATTTGTCATGAAGCCAATGAATTGTCCGCATCATACACAGATTTTTGCGTCCCGTCCTCGTTCATACAAAGATTTACCGATTCGTATGAGTGAAGTGACTGCGGTGTATCGAGATGAAAATGTCGGACAGTTGCAAGGCTTGTCTCGAGTCCGATCTATCACACAAGATGACGCACATGTGTTTTGCAGGCTGGATCAAGTGGCAGACGAAGCAAAGGGGCTTTATGAAATAATCCAAACTTTTTACAAGGCATTTGGTATGCCCTTACGTGTGGAATTGTCGCTCAGTGATCCCAAACATCCGGAAAAATATTTGGGTGGTGCGGAAGTCTGGGAACGCGCGGAAGGACAATTGAGAGAATTACTTAGAGAGATTGGAGTTGAGTTTACCGAAGTGGCAGGTGAAGCAGCATTTTACGGTCCAAAAATTGATTTCAAAGCTACTGATGCAATCGGTCGTATCTGGCAACTTGCAACGATACAGCTTGATTTCAATTTGCCTGAACGGTTTGAACTCGAATATACTGATGACACAGGTGAAAAAGTACGTCCGGTTATGCTTCACCGAGCGGTCTTGGGTTCAGTCGAACGATTTATATCTGTACTTATTGAACATTATGGCGGGGCATTTCCTGTCTGGCTTGCCCCCGTGCAAATTGGTCTTGCTCCGGTTTCTGATAAACATATAGAATCTGCGCATGCATTAGCCAAAGAATTGGATGCGCTTGGTATTCGAGTAGATGTGGACGATGCATCTGAAACAATCGGAAATAAAATTCGCAAAGCTGCGGGACAAAAAATTCCGTATGTAGTCGTTTTTGGTGACAAAGAAATCGAGGTCGACCCTTCGACAGGCTCAGGGCGAGACTGGATGATTCGTGTTCGGGGGGAGAAGGATCAAGTCAAGATGAGTAAGGGGGAATTTGTGGAGCGGGTGTTGGGGGAGATTAAAGAACGGAGATAAGGTGGAGATATAGTTGAGATAAGATTGAGATACATAGAGATATATTGAGATAAAATTGAGATAAGAATTAAAAAACAACTCGAGAGAGTTGTTTTTGTGTATATACTAACTTGCTTTAATAATTCCTAAATAATCTCAAATTTTGAAATCTTTTTTAACTACTCACATCCGCTGGTGAACGCAACTCACCCCCACGCAAAGTGGCACGTGGCCACCGCGTGGCCTTTACGGGCTCACCCCTCTCTTGAAAGAGAGGGGAAACACGTGAGTCTCCCTCTCTATCAAGAGAGGGCGGGGGTGAGTTGCGTTCACAAAAAAGAGTTTCGTAATTCAAAGTAAATCATAAAAATTTGCCAAAGTTCAGTAATTATGTATCTTTAGTGTATCATTTGTCAACAGAATAGTCATTCTTGGGGGTTTAGGTAGCGATGTATTTAAGAATATTTGTTGTTCTAGTATTAAATCTCGTTTTATTTTTAAGCAACTCGCGGGCTTGTTTCCTTAGAGTTAGTTGCAGCGCAATAGGATAGGTACCAAGTGTTTTGATGATTGCATTTTGATCAGATATTTTTGAATTATTGATTTTGAGCTTGTGAACAGTATTAAGAAAATTTTGCAAGTCTGGACTTATATTATTAAGGATTTGGATTTGTTCCATGTCTTGTTTAAACGTGTCAATTGTTGGCTGCGTAGCTGTATTGAATTGTTCTTTGTCGAATCCACTTGAAGTATCTGCGTTATTTGCGGCAGTTTCAAGATCATCTGTTGCTGATTTAAGTCCCTTTTCTACTTGCTCTACAGCTAAGTCGGTCTGTTCGTTGAGTACCTTGATTTGTTCAGGTGTCATGGTAGCGAGTTTAGCTTCTCTCATTGCTGCATTAAGTTTTTTTTTCCATGCGTCAAGTTCTTCGCCTTGCAGAGGTTTTGCTTTGTATTCTTTTGCAGTATGAGAGATAGGTGGAGGAGTTTTTGATAATTTGTTTTTCTTTGGATCTATCTGTTCTAATCGTTTTTCAACATCTGTATCAAATTTAAGTTCTTCAGAGGGGATAACCACAACATTTTCATCAGACTCAGCAGATCTGTGGTTCACTTCTCTTTGTCCTTTTGAATCTTCTTGTTCTTTGTTATCACGTTTCGAAACAGGGGCAATGGTTGGCTTGTTTGATGTTTTTGTTTGAATAGATTTTAATGTTTCTGCCACTTTGGTAAGATCCTCTCCGCTCGTGTTTAGTGTATGCGCTTCTATGTGTGCTGGTTTGACTGGAGGAGGAAGTTTTGACGCTTCATCAGTCTTAAGTCCCAAAACTGCCCCGAGGATGGCTATACCTCGGGTGATTTTTTGACTAAATTTTGCAAAAAATCCTTTTGGTTTTTGTTCTTCTACTTGAGCTGATATGTTTGTTGAAACAGAAGCAGTTTCAGTTGCAGATTTTGATTGTGTTGGAGTATTCGTTACGTATGGAATTTTTTTTACGTTTGGTTTTGGTATGAGCGCAGTTCCCGTAAATTCTCTCCTCATATCTGCACTAACAGATTCTTGTTGTATTTCTGTAAGTGGTTTATTTAGATATTCTTTCAATTTTTGTTGAACATTGTTGTGTGTACTGTTTACCTCAATAGTAGTTAGTGTTGTGTATCCCATTTTTTGAGCAATTGCCAAAGCTTCTTGTTGCGTAGGGAATTTATTATCTTTGTCTGATATCACACACTCAAGAAGTTCTGATGCAAATTTGTTGTTTGTTTTATCAAAAAAATCTTTGGCATATATTGCAGCTTCACGAATATTTGATACTAGTTTCAGAACCATTTCAATATCTTGATCAGAATTTTTATTTTTCACTATATCCGCGTATGGCACCTCGTCGTCTGGCACTTTTGCCTGTGCTGCAAATTCAGGCTCAGTGAGAACATGAATATTTTCTTTTGCTAAATTGATTTTGGCATAGGATGTATTTGATATGTGACTATCATCTGCTAATTCTGCTACAAAATCAGATTCATCTAGGTTTACTTCTGGTGTAGGAAGCTGGATCAGTATGGCACCTGATTTTTTTATAGGAAATCTGCTGCGTGGCAGTGGTGCAGAGTGTTTCCTTTCCAGTGTATACCTATCAGGAACATTTCTTTTGTCTGGCATAGGGGGTTGTACTTGAAACTTTCTTCTCAAGCTTGGAGGACCACCTTGTAATTCAGGCGACAATTTAAAAGGTCTTTCTCCTCCTCTTATATTGTTGTTTCCTTCTGTCATATTATATAAATTTAAAGTATAATTTACCGTAATTATCGTATATTTGTAACTACTCACCCTGTTTTACTCGTGAACGCAACTCCTGCCTGCCGGCAGGCATGGCTATCCTCGTTCGGCTGAGCTCAGTTCTGGTGACATCACATCTCGGTGAACTCGATGGAACCGTGGAACCACGTCGAAGCCGCCTTTCTCTTACCGAAGAGAAAGGAGACACGTGAGTCTCCCTCTCTTTCCAAGAGAGGGCGGGGGTGAGTTGCGTTCACAAAAAAGGTTTCGTAATTCAAAGTAGTTACGTATATTTTCATTTTTAGGGCAAATATTGTTTGCGTGGTTGCTATATATTGCTGGTTTGAATTTTAGTACCGATACCATTCCGCCTTAAACGGACCATGTTTATTGACTCCCAAATACTCAGCTTGTTCATCTGTAAGTACCGTTAGTTTAACCCCAATTTTACTCAAATGCAAGCGCGCGACTTCTTCATCCAGTTCTTTGGAAAGACGATAGACGCCGATGTCGTAATTTTTTGTCCATAAATCAATTTGTGCAAGGACTTGGTTTGAAAAACTGTTACTCATCACAAAACTTGGGTGGCCGGTGGCACAGCCGAGATTCATGAGTCTGCCTTCGGCAAGTAGATATAGTTCATTGCCATTTGGGAAAATGTATTTATCGACTTGTGGTTTGATAGTTACTTTTGTTACTCCACTCATCTTGTTGAGTTTCTCGACTTGAATCTCATTGTCAAAGTGTCCGATATTGCAGACGACTGCTTGGTCTTTCATACGCTCCATATGTTCAAGACGGATAATATCCTTGTTTCCTGTTGTCGTTACATAAATATCGGCTCGTCCAAGTGTGTCTTCAAGTGTCGTAACTTCAAAACCTTCCATTGCGGCTTGCAGTGCACAAATTGGGTCGATTTCTGTGACAATGACACGGCACCCTTGGCCTTTGAGTGCTTGGGCACAGCCTTTACCCACGTCTCCATAGCCGCAGACTATGGCAGTTTTACCGCCAAGCATTACATCCATAGCTCGGTTAAGTCCGTCGACGACTGAATGACGGCATCCATAGATATTATCAAATTTTGATTTGGTTACGGAGTCATTTACATTGATTGCAGGGAAGAGAAGTTTACCCGCTTCAAACATCTGTTGTAAACGATGCACGCCGGTAGTTGTTTCTTCACTTACGCCTTTTACGTGTTTTGCAACTGTAGTCCAGCGAGTAGGATTTTTTTCATATTCTACTTTGAGACGTTTCATGAGTTTATGTAAGTCTTCCTGCTCAGCCGAATAATCTTTTTTAAGTAACTCGAGATTAGATTCTACCTCCACACCTTTGTGAATCATCATCGTCGCATCTCCGCCATCATCAACGATTAAGTCTGGACCCTTACTATCTCCTCCACCCAAGGCGGACCCTTCGGAAAAATCCAAGGCGCGTTCGGTACACCACCAATATTCTTCCAAACTTTCTCCTTTCCATGCAAAGATGGGGATTCCAGCACTAGCCATTGCAGCCGCTGCGTGATCTTGAGTTGAAAAGATATTGCAACTTGCCCAGCGGACCTTGCTCCCTAGTGCGACGAGTGTTTCAATGAGCACCGCTGTTTGAATCGTCATGTGGAGAGAACCCATGATATGCACATTTTTGAGTGGTTGAGACTCGGCATATTTTTCTCGAATTGCCATAAGCCCGGGCATCTCTTTCTCAGCAATGTCGATTTCTTTGCGTCCCCAGTCTGCAAGGCTCAAGTCTTTGATTTTATATTCGTGTGTCATAGTTTGTGTTGATGTATATTAGCCTCGGTAAATAAGGAATGAGACGTATGAGATATATGCCAGTACAAAGAATACTCCTTCAGCTCTATCCAATTTATGTTTGCCTGAAACAAACATAAAGAAAAATAATAATAACGTTGCAATGATATTGATAATTACATCAAATCCCATTTGGGGTATAAAAGGAAGCGGAGATAAGGTAGCAGTAAATCCAAGTATCCAAAAAATATTGAAGATGTTTGAGCCGATTACATTTCCGACTGCAATATCGCTTTCTTTTTTAAGTGCGGCAATTACCGAAGTGATAAGCTCAGGCAGTGAGGTGCCTATCGCAACAATGGTAAGACCGATAAGTGCTTCAGACATCCCTGCGAGTTTTGCAAGAATGACCGCATTATCGACAAGTATTTTTCCTCCGATAAAAAGTAATAGTACGCCGGCAAGGGTAAAGCCGATTGATACCGGCCAGGTATATTTTTTTTGTTCATCTTTCCCTTCACTGATGTCTCCTTCAACTTTTGCAATACCAAAGGTGTAGTAAAGAAAAATAATAAAAAATGCGATAAGTGCCAGGCCGTCTGTTCGAGTAAGCGCATTATTTGAGACACCGTCGAAGAATAGATCATTGCCCATGATAAAAATCAGTACTGCGGCAAGTAAGGCAAGCGGTATTTCTTTCCAGGTGGTACCTTTTTGGACAGTGAGTGGAAAAATGATAGCTGAAATACCAAGTATCAGAAGAATATTTGCGATATTACTTCCGATGATATTACCAATCGCAATGTCTGTGTTTCCTCCGATTGCAGAAAAGATATTTACCACAAGCTCCGGCATTGAGGTACCAAATGCGACTACAGTAAGTCCGACGACGAGTGGTTTTACACCCAATTTTCTCGCCATAGATGAAGCACCTCGTACGAGAGACTCACCACCAAGTATTAAGATACCAAGACCTATGATAAGTAGTATGATTGGGATAATCATAGTGTGTATACATTTAAGAATAAAAAACACGCATAGTATAGCGTGTTTTTGAGATTAATTCAAGTTTATTTTATTATTACAACGCAACTCATCCACCCTCTCTTGGAAAATTTCGCTGTGAGTTCTCAGCTTTTTGTGAGTTGAGTCGACTCATCTTTAATTGTAAAATTGATGAGTAGTATAGGGGGTGAGTAGTTACGAATTTTGGATTTTTTATACAGAAATTAGATTTTTTTCAAAATGCGTCGAGAAATTGATGCATTTTTTTGATTCTTAAAATATTTTTTTAACTCAAGGAGTTGTGTCAAAAATTCTAAATTTGACAAACTCCTTTTTTTTTTGCTATATTTTAATTGTCTTTTATATATTTTAAAAGGAGGTTTGGTTTGATGTAAAAGACAAAGTGAAAATAAGGAGGAAATTGTTCTTTATAATTTATTTGGGAAAAGGGAAATAAAAAGAACAATGTTCTTCATAAGTTGTGTAAATTTACACATTTTATAGAGGACATTTGTCCTTTTTATATAGAACAGTGGTTTTCCACTTCCTGTAGCTCTGGGTTATGAGCTAATCATTTTTTGTATTGAAGGTGAAGTATGTATTTTCGCTGGTTCTCTTTGCTCTTTGTACTTCTTCTTCTGCCTACGTGCATGGAGATCGGAGAGGAGAGTGACTTCGAAGGGTTTGAGACGGAGTTCATGGAGATCGAAAACGCACTCACCGATTCGCAGCTCCAGCAACGCTGTGACATCGTGAAGGCGCGTGCGGCGAACAAGGGCATCACGAATGCTCTCATCATCGCCGGCATTTCGAACCACGAGACTGGCATGGCACAGTGCTACAACGAGTACACCAAGGGTTTCGCCTGCAACAACGTCGGTAACTCTGCTGACTGTCCCACGGGAACTGGCGGTGTCCTCGGTGGCGGTGGCGATGGAGTGTGTGATCTCAAGAAGGGTGGTATCGGCATGTTCCAGCTCGACGCGGGAACCTATACCAACACCACCAACACGTACGGTAGCGCGATTCTGAACGTCAGTGGCAATACTGACGCAGGAGTCGACTTCGTGATTAAGAAGCTGGGATTTCAGTGTACCTACACTCCCTGCTTTGACGCACAGAACCCCGGAACGTCGGGCGCTTGCCTTGCGAGCTATAGCGATCCGGCCGATGTGCAGGTTGCTCTCGCATGGTTCAATAGCGCTACCCCTGGAACTGCTGCCTACGACACGTTCATGACTGCGCTCGCGGCCTGCTACAACGGATGCTTGCCTGGCTGGACTGGGTGTGGTAGTGGCAGTACTACTCATGAGCAGATCAAGGCCATGTACAAAGCGGCAATTGACTCGCTTTACGCCAAGTTCGGTGCATCATACTGGTATCCGACCAGTGGTGGTAGCTGCTCAGGTGCTGGACCGTACTCCGGATCCGGTTCGGGTGGCAACAGTGGTTCCAAGTGCATCTCGACCTACTCGTTCCCGGTCACTGCCGGAAGTACCTACACCATCTCGACTTGTGACTCCTACAGTGGAGATCCCTACCTCAAAGTGAATGGTACATGCACCTGCAACAACGACGATTCGTGTGGTCTCGGATCGAAGTGTACCTGCAAGGCGACCTCGAACGGAACTGCCACGATCTGCGCTTCGACCTACGGTTCGACGTCCGCAAGCTGGAGCTACAAGGTGACGGCCACTTGTAGTGGCACAGCGATTTGCTCCGGAGCCGGTCCGTTCTCCGGATCCGGTTCGGGCGGCAGCAGTGGTTCCTCATGTCTAAATTCGTACAACTTCGCAACAGTCGCCGGGAAGTCGTACAAGATTTCTACTTGTAGTAACTTCTCTGGCGATCCATACCTCAAGGTCAGTGGCACCTGTACCTGTAGCAATGATGATGCCTGTGGTGCTTACAGCTCCGAGTGCACGTGCACCGCAACTGCAAACGGCACTGCCACGATCTGTGCCTCGACCTATGGTTCATCATCAGCTTTCTGGAATTACAACGTGACCTGCCTGTAGCACGACTACACGCACGATCCAAAAAAGGAGGACACTACATGGCTCGGTTTGTGACACACGATTCACATCCGAGCCATACACTTGACAATGATATTTTTATTATGTCACTTGCATTAATGGTATGTTTGGGTTACATTTATTACTATCACATATGTTTTTATGTTTTTAAAAAAAATCCCATTGCTTGTAGTCGCTTTTTTTGTCATTGCCACTTTGGGGGCATTTGTTTTTTGGCAGTGCGAGGCACATCTAGAACAGAGAGATTGGCAAATGTATCAGCATAAAGAC
The DNA here is from genome assembly GCA_016182415.1 of Candidatus Magasanikiibacteriota bacterium. Lineage (GTDB taxonomy): Bacteria > Patescibacteriota > Patescibacteriia > Magasanikbacterales > UBA922 > JACPGR01. The sequence continues at coordinate 34,631 of JACPGR010000025.1, read as the reverse complement.
TGGGGTTTTTCCCTTATATATCCTCCATTTTATTATGGAATAGGAAATAAAATTCACGAAAAGATAGTTTCTTCATTTCGGTTTTCGTCGCCGAGTGGCACTGCAAGAGAAAACATTTTTTTTACAGAAAAAACCAAAGAATATACAAATCAACATGAAAATTATACGATAACCATGACATATCCTGAATTAACGAATTTTTCCAATTCGAATGCTACGGAAATGGTCAACCGCGAGATCATCACAGTCCTCGAGGATGCTATAAAGAATTACGAGAAAGTAATCAATGATTGGAATAACCAAGCGGTTTTAAAAAGTGAAAAGGGATATGAGATTAAAACGTGGTTTACACCCCATATTTTGACAGATAGTTTTGTCAGTATTGAGTTTCGCATGACGCTTGATTCTTTTGGACAGTTTAAAACATGGCGTCGCTTTATCCCATTTGTATATGATGTCGGTGCGGGTAGACAGATTTTACTTGAACAGTTCTTCAGGAAAGGTTCGCAATATCAAGTGATAATATCCAAGTTGATCGCAGTAGAGGTAGAGAAAATATATCCAGACGCCACAAAAATATTTGCGTCCTATCTCACCCCTGAAGAAAAAAATTTTCAGCAGTTTGTCCCTACAGAGAGTGGACTTTTATTTCACTTTGATGTCTTTGGTGCAGGGTCGACGCAGATTACCATTCCGTGGAAATCCTTGGAGGGTATACTTGATCCTAAGCGTGAACATTATTTTTTTGAATAAAATTTTTCCTTAACAAAGATAATTTACGCAGAACCTGTTTTGAGATCAATTGGTTCCTTATATACCTCTTCATATCGTCTCGAAAACTCTTCCATCGTGTACGAGTGGTTCACCGTGCCATAGTGCTCAATCGCATAGGCCGACGCGACACTGGCCATTTGTCCACAGGTCTTGAAATCAAAGCCTCGCTCATATCCTGCAAAAAAGGCTCCACGATAGGCGTCTCCCGCACCGGTCGGGTCGTCGACAGATTTGACCGGGCATGGGGGGATTTCTATTGTTTCATCTTTTGTACGAATGACACTGCCCCGTTCACCTAGGGTGATAATTAAGACTTCAACATGATTGAGTAATTCATCTGCGTCCCATCCGGTTTTTTCCTGCGTTAATTTGAGTTCATAATCATTGCCAATATAGAATTTTGCTTGGCCAATGGTTTTTGCGAGTTCTTGATCTGAAAATGCAGTGAGCTGATGACTTGGGTCAAAACAAAATGGAATCCTCAAATCATAACACTGCTTTGCATGTGCAAGCATGGCATCTTTTTTTGTTGGCGCAATGAGTGCAAGTGATACTTTTTCTGTTACGTCCCCGATGTGTTGAGAAGTTGCTTCGTCGGCAGAGCCATTGTAGTAGGCGATGATCTGGTTGTCGTCTTTGTCAGTCGTGATATACGCAGCAGAGGTCATGAGCTCTGTTGATTTTGGAATGTATTTAGTGCTTATGTCATTTGATTTGAAAAAATCAAGGAGTTCACTACCATCTGTTCCGATTGGACCCAAAATCAACGGTTCGCTACCAAGTAATTTCATGGTATAGGCAATATTGCTTGCGCATCCACCAATATTTTTTTTCATTTTTTCTATTACAAAACATACATTCAAAATATGTAGTTGATCTGGCAAAATATGATTTTTGAAACTATCAGGGAAATCCATGATATAGTCGTAGGCGAGAGAACCGGAAATCAATACAGACATATATATTTAGTTTAGTTATTACGTTGTTATTCTAAAAAAATGGGGATACGAAATACGAACTTTACGAAATTATGAAACTATTGTGGATACGAAATACGAAATGTACGAAATTACGAACATACAAATCGTTTCGTAATTTCGTAAAGTTCGTATTTCGTATCTTATATTTCGTATCCAATAGTATCATTTTATAAATTAGAAATGTACATTAAAAATCAGTATTTGATCCTCCTCCGGTCGCCAAGCTCAGTGCATCAATAAGGAATGTGACAATGCTCCCCGACATAAGAATAATAATGAGACCAATAATGGCACCAACAAGAGTAGCTCTCGCTTTTTTGACTTTTTCATCGTCTCCGCCCGAGGTCATCCAGAGTAGTCCGCTCCACAAAATAAGTACGAGCAAAATGATACCAAGCAGACTTAGGGCAACATTGATCAAATTTGCGACAATCTCAGGTAATTCTGCTCTCCCAAGTAAAATGCTGTTATCAATAGGCCCAAGCTGGAATGGGTCGTCTTGTGCTTCTTGGGATATCTCTTGTGTAGGCTCAAAATCTGGAAATTCTTCAGGTGCTTGGCTTGTTTGTTCGGTCGTAGTTGCCTCATCTTGGGTGTGTACTACTGAGAAGGGAAATATAATTGTGATGGCTATAATAAGCCAAATTGTTGTATTTTTCATATTTTGAATTTTTTACACATTAACTATACCCACTATAGCATGTGTGAGTGTCTTCGTAAACAAATTTATTTTTTCTCAAGCACCACCAACCCTTCTATGTGTGGGGTTCTCGGGAAGAAATTGTATAGTTGTGAAAAAGTGATGCTGTATTTTAAAGAAAGTAAACCAATATCTCGAGCTTGAGTCGAGAGATCACAGGAAAGATAGATGATTTTTGGAGGAGTTACTTCAAGAAGTTTTGTTACCACATTTGGGTGCAAGCCTGCACGCGGAGGATCGACGATAATTATTTTGTCTTTTGTAACAATATCAATCATTTTTTCTGCAAGTATACAGTGTGCTTCGCTATTATTTAAGTTGTTCTCAATAATATTTTGCTTCGCATATTCAATTGCTTCTTCGTTATTATCGACAAGTGTTAGTTGTGTTTGAGAATTAGCCAAGGGAAGCCCAATTGATCCGACACCTGAGTAAAAATCTATCACGTCATGGCCAGATCCGATATGCGTTGCAATATCATGCAGTGCTTTTTCAAAAATTGGAATATGTACTTGAAAAAAACTGAGTAAGCCGGATTTGAGTTTTGTCGAAGTTTCTGTTGTCTTAAGTTCGATTGTAATATAATCTTGCCCTGTCGTGTATACAAGTTGCGTGGGGACTGAAGCAGGGGATTTGTGTGTGGAATAGTAGAGTTGAAAGCCAAGTAGATTGGTATTTGTCTCGGGGTAGGTTTCAAATTGTAATTTGTCTTTGATAAATAATGCTGAGATCGCATGACCTCGTCCATCACTTCGAATGATGAGAGATTTGAGACTACGAATCGGAATGTGGTTTTCATTGATCCATGTCAGAATTTTGTTTGCAGTTTCGTTGATAATAGGTTCTGCAAGCTCGGATTTTTCGATTGGGAATTTGTCTCTTTTACCACGCTTAAAAAAAGCGAGTGAGTTTGAACCATCTGGAAGTATGGTGAAACTAAATTCCATTTTGTTTCGGTAGTGATATTGTTCGTCGGGAAAAATAATGTCTAGATCAATTTGAGAAAATACATCACCACCAATTTTTCGATAGGTTTCAAGCGCAACTTCTTTTTTCCAGATATTTTCTTGTGTATAGTCACAAATTTGCCAGGGACTGGTCGAAAGAAAGTGCGCATCTTTGGGGTCGACGCGATGTGGAGATGGAGTTAAAATTTTTGTTGCCACTGCTTCGGTGATACCTTTCTTTTCTTTGAGAATTTCAATTTCAACTGTCTCGCCCGGCAAGGCATTCCATACAAAAATCACCTTGCCGTTTACGCGCGCAAGGCCTTGTCCGCCGAAGACGAGTTTTTCGATTGTGACGATTGTGGGTTCAGACATGATTTTTAATTAAGCTTTGGTTCTTACAATTTAGATAATGAATTAGTTCTAATTTTAGTTGTTATTATCAATCGTTAATTGTTTTTCTCGATAATCAACAGTAGTTTGATTTTCACCTATACTAAAATTAAACATTTCCGCTTCGCCAATCAGTGGTTTTTCTTGATCACCTACTAAGTTTCTAAAATTTTCAATAGTCACATCTTTACCGCCACTGGCTAAATAGGTTACAACTGCATCCAAATCCCACTGATGTCCTACTCCGCCAATAACTATTGGCCTATCTGTATGTTTGCCCGCAAATTTTCTCAATCTTCTCAAACTTTCCAAATAATCTTTTGCCACTTGTGTTGGGTTTGGTCCTTGAATTTCTCTTCCGTCCTCGGTAGTTAGAATGCCTTGATTCTCCAACCAGTCAAGACCAGCTGGAGTGTGGTCGTTGTTGTGCTTCTTAAGAACCTCGCTGAAGTATTCTGTCTTTTTACCACTATTGGTTGTCCATCTATCATGAAAACCATAGGAAAAACCTTTAAGTTGAGCAGGGAAAGTTATCACTATCTTTTTTTTTGGGTTTTCATTTTTCAAATATTCAGTAATTTGTTGTAAAACATCTTCGTAATCTGGCGTCTTCGTCATATCCCTGTCAATTTGTGCTAAAGACCTCTCAGAATCTTGTTTTGCAACTTCCGTAGCCCGTTTTTTATTTGATGCTTTGATTAGTTCGTCTATATTTTTTTTCGTCACAACCTCAATTTCATCATTATTTGTTTGATCATAAATGACCTCTTCTAATGCGTCTCCATAAATTTCTGCTGTTTGTGCGGTGCGTGCTTGGTCGGAAACACCACCAATAAACACAACGGCTCCCTCGGGTGTTTTTTTTATCAATTCTAACATTTCATTTTTGGCTCTTTCTTTTGCCTTTTCAACTCCACCTTCGGTTAGATCAGGGTATTGTTCTGATTGTGGATCGCTTTCTGTTTTGTTTCGCTCGGGTGTTGTGTGGCGAGTAATAAATGATTGCTCTACCGTCATAGTATTTTTGGTTAGTAAATTGTTATGCCAATGAAATTATGCCTGTGTTAGCATCTACTTTTATTTTATCACCATCATGAAAAATGGACGACGCTAGTTGTGTCCCAACTACGCACGGGATTTTTAATTCTCGCGCAGATATAGCCGCATGACACAATATGCCTCCCGCATCCGTCACGACAGCGGAGGCCTTCTTCATGATAGGTAGAAACTCGGGACGTGTCATCCCTGTAATTAAAATATCACCTTCGTTGAAAATGCCAATTTGGTGTGGGTCAGGTATTATTCTGGCTACTCCAATCGCCATACCTTTGTATGCAGATACACCCGTAATTTCTTTTTTACCTTGGATTGATTTGCTAAATATTACTTCTTCAATATTTTCTGTGTGTTTGCCGGTTTCTATATATTCTTTGTCGTTTTCAAAATACAAAATACTTGATTCAAAGCGTATTTGCAAGATTTTTTCATTTGGAAGTTTTTTAGTTTGTAAATAGTTTTCAAATTCTAATTGAGTCAAGCAGGTTAAATAGTCTGAATTGTATTTTTCTTTTTCCGCAATTTTTCTTGTGATACTACGAAAAAAGCTCTCAGTGTCACTATATACATCCTCAGTATAAAGACGAGCGTCTTTAAAATATGGAAGTAACTTTTTTAAAACTTCAATAGACAAGTAATCAACAGTTTTTTTAATGGCATTGTGTAGAGGAAGGTGTCTATCAAAAGCAACTAGAAATTCTTGATACTCAGTTTTCGAAGGTATTTTTCCCTGAAATTTTTTCATGATTTTGGTAATCATGTCGGCATTATTTTTTAAATCACTGCACCATTGAATGGCAACTTTGTTATTTTCGGTCGCTTTTTTCGCCAGTGTAATACCAAATTTATCTAATTCACTTTTAATCAAATAAAAAGACACAGCTCCTTTTTTGTGAATAAACAGTGAATGATCAAAGCCGATACCCAGTTCACGTTCGAGTGATGTTTTGTATTGTTTTCCCCAGTATGAAGCAGAAATAAAAGTATAGGAGCCAGCCCATCTTTTTATCCATTCTTTTTTTTCAATCGATTTTACAATATCATTTGTCATGTTGTTGGTAAAATTAATTTTTAAAATAGACTTCAAATTATATATTCTGGTAGCGAATAAAAACTTTTTATTATTCCTGATGGCTTACGACTCTCATCATATCAAGAAAATAAGGTTTGGGAAAGTCTTATGTCAGATTGTTCAATTCGGCTAAAATAGGGCATTTTTCATGTCTGCAGTGTGCCGGACAATATGCTCGTCCATACTCAATCATCCGATTAGTAAGCAAAAACCATTCTTCTTTGGGAAAAAGTTGTTTTAAATCAGTTTCGATTTTTTGAGTATCATCATGCGTGGTTAATCCAAATACTTTTGATAAACGCTTTACATGTGTATCGACTGCAATTCCCGCAGTAATATTGTAGGCGTTTCCAAGCACGACCACTGCAGTTTTTCTCCCCACTCCGGGAAGCCCCATCATTTCTTCAATTGTGCGAGGTAAAATACTCACATATTTTTCTTTCAAAATTTTTGCAGTTTTTTGAATATATGTTGTTTTTGTTTTGTAATAATTCACTCGATTCAAATCTGTTTGCAAAATAATAGGATCTGCACTAATATAGTCATCGAGTGTTTTGTATTTTTGAAATAGGTTTTTTGTAACCTTGTTTACCTGCACATCTGTAGTCTGAGCCGAGAGCATGACGGCAAAAAGAAGCTCGATATTGTTTGAAAATTCGAGAATGGTTTTGGATGTGGGGAAGAGGCGTTTGAGCTCGGTGAGGACGAGGGTGGCTCGATGTTGAATGTTTTGCATAGCTTGATTTTTTGTAAAGCTAAGAGTATACTTAATCTACTTAAATACAGGTGATATGTCAATGCGTCATCACTACAACCCACACTATATTCATCATCAAGATTCCGTGATACTTCCGATGATTCGTGAAATTGTGTTTGGTATGGAAGATGGAATGGTCTCAACACTTGGCGCAATCACCGGAATTGCAGCTGCGACCAATGATCATTTTACGGTCGTCTTGTCCGGATTTGTTGTAGTTGCAGTTGAATCCATTTCAATGGGTATAGGGTCTTATTTATCCAATAAATCAGAACAAGATGTCAATTATCATAAAATTCGAGAAGAAAAAGAAGAACTTCAGGAATTTCCCTATGAGGAAAGAAATGAACTTCGAGATATGTATGTGGATGATGGCTGGCCGCATGAGCTTGCTGAAGAGATGGCAACTGCGGCATCAAAAAATAAAAAATTATTTTTGCAAGAAATGATTGTGCATGAGCTCAATATCCCAAATAGAAAAAAAGAAAATCCGGTTCGAAATGCGCTGTATATGTTTTTTTCATATGTCATAGGTGGATCAATTCCATTGGTGCCATATCTGGTTTTTTCGATTAACACTGCTATTGTCGTATCTATCATCATCACGCTTGTCGGATTATTTTTGCTCGGTGTTGGTACCACCAAATTTACCAAACGCACCTGGTGGAAAGCAGGGCTTGAGATGTGTACGCTTGCTAGTGTGGCTGCGTTTGTGGGGTATGGAGTGGGGCAATTAGTCGATATGTTTTTATTAAAATAATTTATTTTAAGAAAATACTATGTCAGAAACCGAAAAATATGGAGGAGAACACACATCTACTCATGAAGAATTATTACAAAGGATGAAAATACTTGATGATGAAGTAAGGAGGTTGCAACAAGTTTCTTTTGAAAAACGTGATAAGAAACAAATTCGTGCACTTCAAGAAGAGTCTGCCGATATTTATCTACAATTAGTTAATAATGTTTTAGGTTTTGATCCGCAAGAAGTTTTAAGTATCTTTGAAACTGCACAACAAGTGATCGAAGAACGAGAGAAAAGGAAGAGGAATTCTCCTGATGATGATCGCCCAGATTCAGAGGATGAGAAGAAATAATGTATACCTATTTCAATAGATGGATACAGTTCCATCTATTTTTTTTATCATTTTTTCAAACATTAAATCATCTACATTTTTTTCTACTCGTCTTTCGTCTTCTTCAAGTTTTGAAATAAGTTCGCCAAGTTTCAAATCGTCTGTAGTTAGTACTTTCAAAATTCTACCACGCAATTCTCGGTCAGATCCTTTGAACGCAGATTGTTTTATATAATGTACACTTTTTCTACTGGGATTTTTGCTTTTTTCTTTGAGCATGGCACCATAATCCATGAGTGCATTGTACCATTCTCGGGGATTTTTGATGTATAGTGTGTGCTCGACGAGAGGCCAGATGTCTTTGTCATGAATATCGTTTTTGTCTTTAAAAAATTCATGAATAAACACAGATCTAATGTTTGTTTCAATAAAAGGAATTGGAAGATTGAATGCAAATGCGCATATTGATCCGGCAGTGTGTGAGCCGATGCCGGGGAGTGTTTTCAATACTTCAGGATTTTGTGGCAATCTGCCTTTGTATTGGGTGGTAACCATTTGAGCGATTTGTTTTAGATATTTTGCGCGTCTATTGTAACCAAGTCCTTGCCATGCAATTAATACATCTTTAAATTCCGCATGATGTAGCGCTGAGAAATTTGGAAATTGTTTGATAAAACTTTTGAATTTTTCGACAGCTCGAGGAGCCTGCGTTTGTTGGAGCATAATTTCAGACACGACAATTTTGTATGGCGTAATTGCGGTACGCCAGGGGAAATCGCGTTTGTTTTTGTGATAATAATCAAGAATGTTAGTTTGGAAGGCTCGAATTTGTCGCATGTTGAGTTTTTGCATAGAGCTTGGTTTTATTGTGGGAAATCTCGTGCATTTTTAAGTCTAATGTTATTTTTAGTGCGATGAGTACTATAAGAGGCCATATCGGCTGCTTAAGCCATGTCGTTACTAGCGCAGACAAGATGATTGTGAGATGTACAATCACGATTCGTGTGTATGGTTTAAACATTTCAATAATTGGTATTGTTCTTTGATATTCTTTATTTTTGATAAAGTTAGTGAAAAATGATATGCCATGGCTTACAAATAATAAAAAGATCGCTACAAAAAAATCAAAATTTGTGATATTTGGTTTGCCAAATAGTATAGATATGATAAAACCATGACCAAAGGAAAAACCCCCAAAGTGCAGTATGAAAAAAGGGATAACAAAAAAAGAAAAATATTTGAGCATATTTTTTTGTTGAGGTGTGTAAATTTCAACCATACCATCTTCATGAATATACTCTGTCTGATTTGAGCTTTTGATCATTTTTAAAATAGTATAAAACCCAATGACAAAATTCTCTGCCCAATAAATATAGATAATGTATACAATATCCCAGTCGAAAAAAACAACACCAAATATTGGCAAAAGATTTGCTACTATGAGTGAAATTTGTGATGTATCAAGCTTCTTTGGATAGGTGTGCATCATATAATTTTTTTAGTTCCATTAATTTTAATGAGATTTTCTCAAATGATGTGCCATCAATTGTTCGTATAGGTACAATCTTTCCCGACGTATTGGTAAGAAATGCGCCGTCGTACTCAAAAATAGTTTCAAGTGGAATTTCTTGTTCACTCACTTCAAAATTGTTTTTTTGCGCGCATTTGATTACGGTTCGTCGAGTAATTCCGTTCAATACTTTTTCACGTGGTGGAGTATAGAGTGTGGTGTTTTTGATTGCAAAAAAGTTTGAGCGTGTGCCTTCACTAATATTTCCATTTCGGTCTATAAGTAATGCATCATAGGCATTTTGTTTTTGAGCGAGTTTATAGATGATATAGCTTGGAAGCATGTTGAGGCTTTTGACTTGTGGCAAGAATCGTTCATGATGATAACTAATTACTTTTACGCCATCCCGATATTCTTTTTTCTCCAGATATTTTGGTGCGAGCATGAAGGTATAGAGTAGCGGGTTTTCACCGCCCACCAAAATCATTTTGATATTGGCGTTTTCTATATTATTTTTTTCTACAAGCTTTAGAGTTGCGTCAATTATTTCTTTTATATCAAAATGATGGATAAGATGAATCAAATCAGCCGATTCAAAAAGTCGTTTTATATGTTCATCTACGTGTGCAATCTTAAAATTTCGCATTCGCAAATTTTCATAGACCCCAAAACCATAGGTAAATTCAATATGGTCGATGGGGATCATCGCGTCTGTGGCTTTGATTATTTTGTTGTTTAATAAGCAATATGTACCAATCATATTATGATGTATGAACATGTGCATGTAGAGACGGGGCACTGCCCCGTCTCTACAGTGCATTAAATATCAATTTCAATCCCCACCGGACAATGGTCTGAACCCAGCACAGAATCCAAAATAAATGCGTTTTTTACTTGTTTCATAATACGTTTACTGACCATGACATAGTCGATACGCCATCCCACATTTTTTGCTCGCGCGCCAATCGAGCGATAACTCCACCAGCTGTATTGAATTTTATCGGGGTATAGAGTACGGAAGGTATCGCTAAAACCTGCGTTTACAAACATGCTCATATCGGCTCGTTCTTCGTCGCTAAAGCCGGGGCTTAACCTATTATCTTTTGGACGTGCGAGGTCTATTTCTTCATGTGCGACGTTCAAATCCCCCATAAAAATGACTGGTTTTTTCTTGTCGAGTTTTTCTATATATTCGAGAAATGCGGTATTAAATCTGTGCTTGTATTCCATGCGCACGAGTCCATCTTGTGCATTGGGGAAGTAGTTGTTTACTAGATAAAATTTGTCGAATTCGAGTGTTTGGGATCTCCCTTCTACATCAAATTCCCTCATCCCGATTCCTGTTGTATGTTTGTTAAAACGCTTTTCAAGTTGTGGATTTTCTGTTATTAGTATCATGGTTCCTGCATATCCGGGACGCTCGGCAGAGTTCCAGTATTCAGTATAGTTTGGAAAATCAAAAATTTCTTTTTCTCTGTGTCCGTTTGATATTTTTATTTCTTGCACGCCGACGATGTCAGCTTTTTGGTTTTTCAAAAAATCAGCAAATCCTTTTTTGGCTACCGCGCGGATGCCATTTACGTTCCATGATAGTATCTTCATATTTTGTTTAGATTGAGATTAAGATTTTGTATTTAAAATAATTTGAGTTTTTAAAAATTTGAGATATATTGAGATATATTGAGATAAAATAGAGATAGAGTTGAGATAATTTTGTTTTTTATTATCTCCATATATCTCAATTTTATCTCAATCTATCTCCACTTATTTTTTTCATGTAAAAAGCTTTTTTTTGAGTAGTAAATCTCTCAATCGCATACCGAAGCATTGTCCGAGGCATTATCTTGTAATACTTTTTCAAAAATTCTTCTTCAACATCTTGATTTTTTTTCCCAACTTCTCGAAGCATCCAGCCGACGGCTTTATGAATTAGATCATGAGAATCTTTTAGAAGTATCTCGGCAATTGCCAGCGTATCGGCAAAGTCATTGTATTTGATAAATGTATATGTTGCAAGTATTGCAATTCGTTTTTCCCACAGGTTTTTTGATTGTGCAAGTTTGTAGAGAAATTTGCGTTCTTCCGGCTTGTCGAGTAAATATACGCCGATAATTTGTGGAGTCGTCGTATCGACCAAATCCCAGTTGTTTACATATTTTAGATTTTTGAGATAGGAGTCAAAAATATTTTTTCGTTCCGTTTGATCTGCTTTTTGAAATTTGTATACCAACATAAATAGTCCGGTAAGTCGGTGTTCATGGATTTTGTGTGTAAGCAGTTTTTGAATATCATTATAAGTTGTGTTTTTAAAATATTTTTTTGCCACCCTTCGTTGATTCGGTACTGGTACACCCATAAATATATCACCTTCGCCATATTGACCTTTGTTAGTTTTAAAAAAACTAGACAGAATTTGTATTTTGTCTGGACGAGCGTAGGTCTTTAGATCTCTCATGATTTTTTTATATGTCATATATTCATAGATTCACTAGATATGTACTGTACCAGTATATTTTCAATGTGCTTTTTGGTATGTTGCAAGACTTTATTTTCAAAGAAAGCCCTTGAGTGTATGTCTGCATCAATTTTTGTATAAGAATACTTATCGGGTAATTTTTTACAAGTTTATTCCAAAATGGAGGGTTTGCCATGGCTATGGCATTGTATCTTGCGTGCAGTATTTTTTTCATAATTTTGTCTGTACTCAGAATATAAGTATATGATTTTTTTGGTATCTGGTCAATTACACTTCTGATTGTTACATATCAAAAAACTTCCTTGAGTAAGGAAGTTTTTGTAGTATCAGTATTAAGTCTGTATCTTAAATATCAAGATTTTTTACAGATTTGGCATGTGTCTGAATAAATTTTTTACGCGGCGCAACTTCGCTGCCCATGAGAATATCAAACGTCTCGCTTGCTTTTTCTGCATCCTCAATCTTTACTTGTTTGAGTACACGATTGTGCGGATTCATCGTCGTCTCCCAGAGTTGTTCAGGATTCATTTCGCCCAAACCTTTGTAGCGCTGGACATTGAGTTTGGTTGAACTAGCGGAATTTTTTAGTTCCACTGTTTCGCCTTCATCAGTTTCTTCTTCAATAATTTCCATATCTGCGTCTGAAATGTCATTTTTTTTCTTATATGCATCAAGAGCTTGCGCATTATAGATCCATTCTATGGTTTTACCTTTTTTGATACTGTAGAGCGGAGGCTGCGCGATGTAGATGTAACCATTGTTGATGAGCTCGGGGAAGTAACGGAAGAATAGTGTCAAAAGCAGTGTTCGAATGTGAGATCCGTCGACATCCGCATCGGTCATGATGATGATTTTGTGGTAACGGAGTTTATCACGCGTAAACATTTCACCAATGTTTGTGCCAAGCGCGATAATAAGGGATTTGAGTTCATTGTTTGCAAGAATTTTATCCAGGCGTGCGCGTTCGACATTTAAGACTTTTCCACGAAGCGGCAAAATTGCTTGGGTATGACGATCACGACCTTGTTTAGCGCTGCCACCTGCTGAGTCTCCTTCGACGATATAGAGTTCACTTTCCTCCGCTCGTCTGCTTGAACAATCCGCGAGTTTTCCCGGCAAGGTAAATCCTTCGAGCGCACTTTTTCGAAGCACGGCATCTCGAGCTATGCGAGCAGCTGCACGTGCTTTTGCCGCAATGAGACACTTCCCAATAATCCCTTCGGCATCTCGAGGATGTTCTTCCAAAAAAATCATGAGTTGCTCGGCGACTATTGCATCGACTGCAGGTTTTACTTCCGGATTTCCCAATTTTGCTTTAGTTTGTCCTTCAAATTGAGGGTTTGGAATTTTGATGGAAATAATCGCCGTCAAACCTTCACGCACATCATCTCCGGTCAAATTTGCATCTTTTTCTTTGAGCAGTCCTTTATTTCTCGCATATGCATTGAGTGTTCGAGTAAGTGCGGATTTGAAACCCGCAACATGCATACCACCGTCCGGGTTGGTAATGTTGTTTGCAAACGCATGTAAAGATTCATTATAATCATCGCTATATTGGAGTGCGACTTCAATTATCATATCATCCACTCCTTTTTCCGTGTAAAATACGTTTTCGTGTTTTATTTCTTTGTGTTTGTTGATGTGTTTGACATAACTTGCGATGCCGCCTTCAAAATAGAATTGGTAACTATTTTTTGGAAATTGTATTGCAGTTTTGTCAGTCTTTTTTTCCTCCGCGCTTCGCTCATCAATAATAACAATTTTTACGCCTTTGGTCAGGTAGGTCTGTTGACGCAAGTGATCAATAATGTAGTCCCATTCATACTCAATGGTTTCAAAAATGCTGGTATCCGGGCGAAATGCGATAGTAGTACCGGTGTTGGATGTCTTACCGACTGATTTTACTGGGCCTTGGGGTTTTCCAATCTTATACTGTTGTTCCCAAATTTTTCCTTCACGATGTACAGTTGCGATAAGATCGGTTGAGAGTGCGTTTACTACAGACACACCAACTCCATGGAGTCCGCCAGAAACTTTATAACCCCCTTCTTCGCCAAATTTGCCGCCTGCGTGCAAGGTGGAAAGAACAATTTGCAGGGCGCTCACTTTTTTTTGCGGATGTATATCAACTGGAATGCCACGACCATTGTCTGTAACCGAAACCCAGTGATTCGGGAGGAGTTTGACATCAATTTGAGTACAATGGCCTGCCATGGCTTCGTCAATTGAGTTGTCGACGACCTCCCAAATGAGGTGATGCAAACCTTGTGCGCCTGTTGATCCGATGTACATACCCGGACGTTTGCGGACTGCCTCAAGACCTTCAAGAATTTGAATATTTTTTGCGCTATAGGATGAATTTGTGGTTGTTTTTACCATAAGGATGAGGTCTCATTCCGAGCATAGCGAGGAATCTTTCTTACCACGCGCGGTTTAAATATAAAATATTTATCTTAAAGTTTGTTACTATGTAATTTACGGGCTAAGTGTATCACAGTTTTGGGAACAAAACAATAGGACGAAATTTGTAATATATTGGTGAAAATTGTAAATTTTTGGTATACTATTTAAAAATCGAAATATGAAACTCGTTCGGTTAAGCTCATGTCGAAGTCGAAATCCGAAAAATATTTGAGTCATTCTATATTAGTTTCGTATTTCGTATTTCGTATTTCGATTTTCGAATTTATTTTATTATGTTTGTAAAAAAGTCTCAAGAAAAATTTAAGCAATATCAGGACCCGACGCGCGAGTTCACCAATCGAAGTTTGCAAATCGCTCAGTGGTATGTGGGGCATAAAATTTTGTTGCGCAAAATTTTAATTATTGCGCTTTCAGTGTGGAGCGTGATTACGATTTCTATCGGGCTTATTGTCTGGGGCAAATATTTGATTATCGATATGGTGCGCGATGATCAACATATCGCAAGTATTGCAAACACCTATGTTTCTCAAAGCGCAATTCAAAATCAAGCTCCAAAAAATTTAATTATCTCACAAGTACGAACCTTTGGTGCGTCACCCGATCGCTATGATTTTATTGCTCACGTGCGAAATGAAAATTCTCGTTGGGCTGTCAAAATTACCTATATGTTTACCTATAGTGGCGGGCAAACGGAGAAAGGCACTGGCATTATATTGCCCGGGGCAGATCGAATCATTACGGTTCTCGGCCATGACCTGTCCCGCCAGCCGACAGGTGTGGATTTTTCTATTATTGACGCACAGTGGAAACGGATCAGTGCGCATGTACTGCCCGATCCAGCTGCGTATATTTCAGACCGAATTCAATTTGAGGTGCGAGATCTCGTATTTATTCCCGCAAATAAATCAACAGATACTGGAACTAATAGTATTCAGTTTGATGTTGTCAATATGTCGCTCTATAGTTATTGGCAAGCGGATTTTACAGTACGATTTGTCAATAATGGACAAACAAGCGGGCTTGCCCCGCTCACGATTACTCAGTTCAAATCCAAAGAAACACGCAGTATTGAGCTCACTTCGCTTGCAGATAATTTGCATGTGGATATGGTCGTGTTAGAGCCGCTTATCAATGTATTTGACAGTACCGTATATATGCCACTCTAAATAGGAGCATGTTAAGCGCGTTTCTAAATTTGATATCGTGTTAAATCTTTGATACATTTGAACTTATTTTAGAATTTGAGTTTTGGATTTTACTCAAGTATGTTTCGTTTCCTATCTCGCGATTGGTGCAAATTTGACTGGATTTTGGCTTTGACCACGGTCATTTTGTCTCTTATTGGCCTTGCCGCTATTTACAGTGTAGATTTGTCCCAAGGACAGTCGCTTAGCTACACTCCAACTCAAATCATTGCGCTATTCATAGCGATTTTTGTTTTTTTTATTGCGTCGCAGGTTCATGTTTCATTTTATGAGACATCGGCAAAATGGGTATATATACTTGCGGTGTTATTGCTTATTGGAGTCTTATTTTTTGGGGTGACGGTACGCGGCACTACGGGTTGGTTTCGATTATTTGGATTTTCATTTCAGCCGGCGGAGTTTGCCAAAGTTGCACTCGTAATTTTTTTGGCATGGCGGATTGACCGGCAAGCTCGGCGATTTGAAACATGGCAATATCTAGTTTCCACGCTCACGATGAGTTTGATATTAGTTGGATGTATTATGCTTCAGCCTGATTTTGGGACAGCGCTTATTTTATTTGGTTGTTGGTTTGGTTTATTGCTTTTGTCCGGTACTCGAAAGCGCTATATTGCAGCAATTATACTTACAGGTATGCTTGTTGCCGCGGTATCTTGGTTTTTTTTATTCAAGCCATATCAAAAAGAACGTGTTATGACGTTTGTTAATCCCACATTAGATCCGCTCGGTTCGGGATACAATGTAACACAATCTATCATCGCCGTTGGTTCAGGCCAACTCAAGGGGCGAGGCTTGGGATTTGGATCTCAAAGCCAGCTCCATTTTTTGCCTGAGGCGCAAACTGATTTTATTTTTGCGGTTATCGGCGAGGAACTTGGCTTTGTAGGATTGTCGCTTGTTATGCTATTATATTTAGTGGTATTATTTCGATTAGTACGAATAGCACGAATGTGTCGGAATGATTTCTCAAGCTATCTTGTGCTTGGTATTACCCTTATTTTTTTACTTCAAATGAGTATCAATGTCGGAGCTGCTCTTGGGCTTGTACCGGTTACCGGAGTTACCTTACCCTTGCTGAGTTATGGAGGATCTTCACTTGTAATTAGTTTTTTATTTGTTGGTATTGCCGAGAGTGCCGCGAGATCATCCTAAAACGCGACGCAACTCTTGACTAAATTTATCTATTTTGCTATAGTAGCCCCGCTAAAATATGTCTAAAAAGACTGTATTACCACAACAACTTGAGATACTTCGATCGCATTTTAAGGTGATGCAACAGTGTTCGGTCTGCCATGTTGCATTTGATGAAATAAATATCCGTGTTATCGAACACATAGAGGGTGTATCTCATCTCTTGTATATGGACTGCAGTTCATGCGCGCATGCCATTATCGTGCTCGTGAGTATTTCAGACATCGGTGTTGGAATCATGGGGCTTTTGAGTGATTTAAGTTACGATGATGTCTGCCGATTCAAAATTCGCGAACCGATGGATGAACACGCACTGCTTGAGAATTATAACATCGTACATAAGATTTCGTTTGGAAAGTATTTGTCCGTGGAATCCCGAATAAAATGAACCATGCCTGCCTGTTGGCTGGTTTAACCAAATAATATATACATATGACCTATTCACTACACGTAAAAAAAAGAATACCAAAAGACGCATCTCAGGTACGAGCACAAGGCCGTGTGCCATGTGTTGTCTACGGACCTGGCCGGGAAGCTACTTCAGTTTCTGCACCTGCAATTGAACTTGAAAAATTATACAGCCAAGCCGGAGAATCAAGTCTTGTTGATTTTAGTGTCGAAGATGAAAATCAGTCGGTAAAAGTATTGATTCAAGATGTACAAGTTGATCCGGTAAAAGGGAATATTATACATGTTGATTTTCGTCAGATCAAGATGGACGAAGAAATGACTGCTGAAATTGAGATTGAATTTGTAGGCGAATCTCCTGCAGTGAAAGCACTTGGTGGAACCTTGGTAAAAGGACACGATACGCTTGAAATTGTATGTCTTCCAACAGATTTGGTCAGTTCAGTTGAAATTGATATTTCAGTGCTTGCCACCTTTGATGATGTAATTCATGTCAAAGATATCAAACTTCCAGCTGGCATCAAACTCTCTGATGCAGGAATGGGAGATGTGCTGGTTGCCAAAGTTTCTGCTCCACTAAGTGAAGCGCAATTGAAAGCAATGGAAGAAGGCGAACCTAAGAGTGTCGAAGATATTGAAGTAGAGAAGAAAGGTAAGGAAGAGAAAGAAGGAGAAGTTGCGGGAGATACAAAAGAGGAAAAGCAATAGATCTTGTTGCTATCAATTGGCACTAGTGTAGGTTGTTTTTTGAGTTTTTGGATATACAGCGGAGAGAGGGAGATTCGAACTCCCGGTCCCGACTGAGTCGGGACACCGCTTTTCGAGAGCGGCACCTTCAACCACTCAGACATCTCTCCATTGAGACGGTAGTGTAGTGGATTTGAGAGTAAAAATCAAGGGGAATGGTATAGTGTACTTGACAGGTAGCACCAATTTGCTAGGATACCTGTCCAGTTATTTTTAAACAATTTAGTATGGCACAAGTTATAGACATTACGGCAAAAAGTACTAAGGCGGACATTTTGGATGCGTATGACAATTTACGCAAAGAATTGCAGGAAGCTAAACAACACAAGCTACCTCCAGCTCAACAGGTGGTGCAAAAAAAGGAGGAAGAAAAAATAGTAGAAAAGACAAAAACAATGACTTCGCAGACTATTGAGCAAGATATAGACCAACTTAAAAAAAAGATGGGTGCATCGTTAGACGAAATGTTGCACACATTGTCCGCAAAGACCACTTTGCTCGAAGATGTTCGAAAGGCATATGATATTGAGAGTAGAGATTTGCAAGAAGTACGTAATATCCAGCTTGCTGATGATGTACTACAGCTTTTGGTCGCCCAATATGATGAGAAGAAACAGAGTTTTGAAGATGAATATCGAAAAAAAGAATACGAACGTCAACGCGAAGAAGAAGAGTATTCCTATACTCGCGATACCAAGCGTCGTACTGAAGAACGTGAGTTTGATGAAAAACTTGCGGAAAAACGATTGAAATTTGAACAGGAAACAGCACAGACCAAGGCATTGTTTGCACAGCGTGAAGAAGAAGTTTCAAAGCATGAACAAGAATTGCGTGAATTGCATCAAAAGACAGAACATTTTTCTCAAGAATTGGAAGACGCGGTTGTACAGGCGCAGACACAGGTTACCGCAACACTTACCAAAGAATTTGAAATTGAAAAACGCATGCTTGAACAAGAGCGACGTGCAGAAAAGAATTCACTTGAGGCGCGTGTTGAGAGTTTGCAATCATTGGTACAGGCACATCAGACGGAAATTCGTTCTCTGAAAGACGCGTTATCACAATCAAACGCGCATGCTCAGAAATTGGCAGCAACCGTTATTGAAAGTGTGTCGGGTGTAAAACAAATGCGCAGTGAACAGGACGAACGCAAGAAAGAAGGACGAGAGGAATAATACTTGAAAAACGTATTGGTAAGACAATGAAAGAAAAAGGCTTTGTGAGCAAGGCGGAATTTTTTCGTTTTGCGGTGATATATTTTATGGATATTATCGATAAACCCTTTACAGATGAGGATCAGCGTTTTGAATATTTTACTGATGCGGTGAGTGATGAAGTAAAAAAAAGATTTGCAGGAAAGAAGTTACCTTCTTTGGAAGAGCAATTGAAAGATCTATAGTCTATGCTTCAGCCACTTCTTTTGCCACATTTCAAAAAACAGCTGAAAAAATTATTGAAGAAGTATCCGAGACTTCGTGACTCACTTGTGTTGACATTACAAGAATTCCATAAAGAACATGCGATTCATCTTGGAAAAAATGTATACAAGCTTCGTGTACAGAGTAAAAAAGATCTTTCAAAAAGGAAGAGTGGTTCTTTTCGGTTGATTGTCCTGTTACTCGAAGTTGAGGAATTTTTAGTGCCAGTAACCATATATTTTAAAGGCGATACAGTAGATATTTCAAAAGAAGAGATTACGGGTCATTTGGAAATGATATTGTGGGAGCTACGCCATGTGGATGTTTGAAATAAGAATAACCATAAAAATAATCCCGACTCGCGGGATTATTTTTTCTCTTCTTTACACTGATTCCACAGATGTAGTATAGCATATTTAACACGCGTTGTTAATAATGCGAATTTTCGTTATACTATGGAGAGTGCTATTGTTATTATAGAATGGCTTTTGCAATATGAAACAGTTTACTCATCCATTCGACATAAATCGAGAAATTTTTGTTTGGGGGCCAGTGCCGGGAAAATTTTTGTTTACCTCGATGTTTTCGTACACAAATGCACAAACAGTCGCGCCACGTTTTCAAAATCGCTGGTCAAAATCCATGTTTTTATTCAAAAATAATTCGATGATATTTTTTTCTGATGCCCACGATCAGATTGAAGCGGGGAAGAGTATGTTTACACAGTATATGTTTTATAAAGAAAGTAGAGATGTATTGTATACAGAGTGGAAACAAGTAGTGGAGAATCTTGATGCATGTATGCAAGAAATTGAATATGCTAATTTAGGAAATCTTAATGATATACAAATTTTAGAGTTGTGGAAAAAGTTTCATGAGATATATCAAAATTTTTGGACTATTAGTGTGGTTCCAGAACTTGCAAATTATGGGTCTGATACTTTTTTAAAAGAGTTACTTGAAACAGAGATAAGATATCCCGATAACGATCGGGACTTCGCCTGTGGGCTCAGCAACACAGAAATTATGTCACTTATGGAAATTTTGACCGCGCCTGAAAAAATTTCTTTTTATGCGCAGGAGGAATTGGATTTGCTTGACGCGAGTGATATCAAAAAACATGCAGAAAATTTTGCATGGCTCAAAAATAGTTATGCGGGTGTGCAAAAATTGTCGGTTGAATTTTTTGAAAATCGAAAAAAAGCACTTGATCCAGATTTAGGAAAAAAAATATCCCAACATATTGAGATGATACAAAAACGAAAATTGGAAGTTCAAAAAAATTTCAAGTTGTCTTTTGCGAGTATGCATGCCTCGCGTGCCATTAGCGACGGAATGGAATGGCAAGATGAGCGAAAGAAATATATTTTGAAATCAATTCACGTTCAAGATATGCTCGTGCAAGAAATATCAGGTAGATATACGTATACGATTGATGATCTGTACAATACGTGGTTTTTTGAAATTACTGAGATACTCTCAGGTAATAATTTGCATGAAGAATTGGAAAAGCGACGAGCAGGATTTGGAACGCTATATTATGATGGATACGAGAATTTATATCATGACAAGGTTGAATATTATTGGAATTTGTATCAAATAAAAACGTCTGTTGGAGCTGACAAATTGCATGGGATGGTTGTAAGTAAAGGGAGTGTAAGCCGTGTGAAAGGAATTGTACGGATACTTCTTGACCCGCATGATGTCGAATCATTTCGGCAAGGAGAAATATTGGTCGCACCCATGACAAGCCCAGAATATATTTTTGCGATGAAAAAAGCTTCGGCTGTGATTACTGATGTAGGTGGCATCACTTCTCACGCGGCAGTCGTAAGTCGAGAGCTTGGGATACCGTGTATCGTGGGTACAAAATATGCGACGAATGTTTTGAAAGATGGGGATAGAGTAGAAATTGATGTAGAAAAAGGAAAAATAATTATTGTAAAATAATTTTTAGAATTGTAAAACCGACGCTCTATCAGTCGGTTTTTTGTCACTCGGGTTAAAAAATCTCATTTAGTGGTTGATTTTGCAGAAGTTTCCTGACTTCCGCAATAGGACACCTAAAAGCAGGAAAAAATAGAAAATTTTTCTAAAAAATGGCTTGGCTAAGATAATTTTTTTCAGATAAACATATAATTTAGCTTATTTCTAAGACACCCAGTAATAAAGAGACAATCGCTAATCTTAGCCAATATTAGGGTATTTTTTAGAGATTTTGAAAAAAGTGCGGAAGTCAGGACGCTCTATCAGTCGGTTTTTTGTCACTCGGGTTAAAAAATCTCATTTAGTGGTTGATTTTGCAGAAGTTTGTATAATTATAAGTGCAACAATTGCCCAAAACAAAATCGCCAAATCATTTTTGATATACGGGGAGTCGACCAATCCTGTTGTGATTAACGTTACCATAGAACTTATCACAAAAATTGTTTTATTGTTATGTGTTATGTGGTTCATGATATGTGTAATTCCTATTTTGAAAAATGAAATAAGTATTAGTATAAAACCCACTAGTCCAAGCAATCCCAAATTTACCCACATCGTCAAAAATATATTATGCGGATGATGAAAAATTTCAATGCGTTCGCCATTGACGAGTGTATGGTAGGGTGCAATTTTTTTTGAGTACGACGCAAGACCGGCTCCTGCGAGCGGATGATCTTTGAGTAACTCTCGTGTTTCTTTGTATATAGATATTCGGATTTGACCGGAACGATCTTGGAAGAGGATCTCTTGTTTGAGGCTTGAAAGGCTAGAAATGCCTAAAAGGCTAAAAAGGCCAATGACTCCGATAATGATTGTTGGCCAGCGAGTTTTTTTGTAGTAGACGAGTAACAGCCCAATTCCGGCGACGACTCCGATGAGGCCACCTGTAGATTTTGCATATACAATTGCCAATGGTCCGGTAATAAGAAACAAGATACAAGTTACAAACAATACCAAATTTCCAATTTCCAAATTGTGATTTATTTTTTGAGATTTGTTTGTTACTTGTTTTTTGTAACTTAAAATACTTTCTTTGACGAGATTAAATTTTTTTATTATCACATATAAACTAAGTGGTATTAACGGTGCCAAAAACAACCCCACTCCATTTGGAAATCCGTACCAAGCCGTTACTCGGTAGGTGTCTCTATTTGCCCAAAAGGCGTGTGGAACCATAAAACCGGTATAGTGTTGGTAGATGGCGAGTAGCGAGGTGATGAAGCCGGAGAGGATGAGGGCGGAGATGATGACGTGAAACACCCCCCTGCCCCCCTCGAGGGGGGATGTGATTGATACTTTACATAGTAGGTCTCCCCCCTTGAGGGGGGTTAGGGGGGTGTTACACCGTGTGTTTCTAACAGAAATTATCATCAAAAACACCAGTATTGGTTCCACATAAAATGCTTTCCATTCCCCAAGTGCTGCTCGTAGATTTGATGAGGTAAAAATTGAGATAGTTGAAGCTAGAAGAAAGAGAGAAATAGAAATAAACAAAAACGTATGTTTTAAGACTAAAGATTTAACGTTAGAGAATATTGTTTTGTGATATTTTATAACCCAAACAATACACAAAACCCAAATCATCACTTCAAGTAACGTCGAGGGTAGTGGGCCGATAGAGAATCGAATTAGGTATGTGGGGAGTAGTAGAAATAATAAAAAAAGACCGTGTTGAAACTTTCGGTAGCTGACACAGAAAAAGAAGACGGAATAGATTGTTAGAAATATATACATCATACAGTTGACACGCTCAAGTTATTGTGTTATAGTAATGGTGAAGTATGCAATAATAGCTTATGAGATGCTGGGGTGTTCCTCCGGAGTATCCGGAATGTTAAAGCCTCAGGTAACCATTTTGTAAGACGCTACTTCATCAAAACACTCAACCATCACGTTGAGTTTTTTGATGTTATATTCCGGGAATCAGGGAACAATTCTTTTCCCGGACACAATAGATTGCTTTTGAGTATGTGGTAGTAATCTTTACCGAGTGGTTTATTTTCAATATAACTCGCAATGGCTCCTGCAATCCAGTCTGCAATTTGTATGTTTGCATTGGACATTGAATCAATCATCTCAATTTGAACTAATGTATTAGCCGGTAATTCTGGTAGTATTTGTAATTGTAGAATATTAAAAAATTGTGTATGGGTGATACCTTTTAAATGTCGTTTGTCGCAAAAGATACGACACACTTGATCTTGTATTGGTAAATAAAGGGATAGAGTTTCTCCAATAACATGGGTATAAAGGGTTCCTGTGTCTATTCGCTTGTTTTTAATATAAATTGAGGGAATATTTTTTCTAAGTAAATAGGAAAAATTGATGCCTATATTCAAATTTGAAATAAATTTTAATGTTGCGAGACGGAGTTCGTTAGTAATTTTGATATCAGACCATTTTATTTCAGGCTGATTACGCATTTTTTTTGGAAATTTTCTTTGTTGCCATGAACGGAATTTTTTTTTAGTATAAGATGGATCCTTCGTTATAAAAGAGCCTACTATAAAATACTTACCATCTTTATGTGTGTTAAATTGTCCACTTTCGTCGAGAAAAATATGTGCCATATCAGATCTTTTTTGTCATTAAAATTTCTCGTATCGTCTCTTTTGTTACCACTCTAAACAACACTAAACCAATACCGTATGCAAGTATGCCAATCAAAATAAGTATGAGTATATGTAGAAATGCGAATTTGTATATGATACTAGCCATGAGCATAGTCGCGAGCGAAATTTTGAAGAGTGTATTTAATCTCAATTTTTGTTGCGTGTATTTTTTTACCGCAAGCCAGAGTAAAATTCCGACATAGAGTTCTGAAAACACCGTCATCCATGCGGCACCATACATGCCATATCTTGGGATGAAAACTAAATAGCCGATAAGTGTCAAAATTGCGGCACTGATAAAAATCCAGAGAGTTTTTTTTTGTTTGTTTATTGCAACCGAGGTATGCCCGAATACTGAACCGAGAAATACGCCAAACACGGCAATGGCCAAAATGCGAAGTGCATTCCCAGACTCTGCAAATTCTTGTCCTGCGACAAGAATCATAATTTTGTCTGCAAGTAAGATCATTCCTGCCATGATGGGTAATGCCATAAGCATCATCGTATCAAAAGAAAGTTGGTAGCGGTGTGCAAAATCTTCTCGTTCATTTCTCGACCATGAATAGGTGAGAAGCGGAAGCATCACCCCCATCACCATCATGGCGGTCTGCGCGACGATGTCTATCACGCGATAGGCAGCCCCATAAATCCCGACTTCAGTTTGTGATCGAAAAAATGACAGGAGTAAAATGTCTCCCTTGAGGTATACGACATTGAAAATAATCGCAATGGCAATCGGCCACATTTTTAGTGTAATGGATTTCCAAATATGTTTGTCGAAGGCAAATCCAAGCGGAATTTCTTTGTGCGCATTGAGTAACATGGTGAGCATGTATGCGACACTTGAAACTGTGATCACAATCATCACAGGCAAAAATCCACGTTGATAGTGAATAAGTCCCCAGAGGCCTCCAACAAGTACAATACGCCCCACAATTTCGGCAATGGCTGGAATATGCATTTTGAGTCTATGTTGATAGAGACCGGTCAACGTTTGGTTGATAGAAATACACAAAAACGAAATTGTGGTAAAGCTAATTGCAATTTTGACTTCAATCGGATAGGGAAATAGTAGCGCGACAAACGGCGCGATAATCCAAAATACCAGTGCAGTAAAAAATCGATAAGACAACAAATTTTTAAACAACTGAGTTTTATCAAATTCTGGTTCGCTCATCATTTGTGCGGTCACTGGGACAAGTCCAAAGTCGGTAAGAATCCCAATAAATTGTAAAAAAGTAATTGCAGTAATATACCATCCAAATTGTTCAGTCCCCAAATATCGCGTCATCATACCTATTGCAAGCAAACCTAAAAATGTGGAAATTATTTTTCCAACTATTTGGGAGAGGGTGTTGTGGGCGAGTTGTTTTATGAGGGACATAGTGTTTTTTCTTCCCCTATAAGGGGAGGCGAGGTGGGGTCGGGCGGAGTTGTTGAATTGTTCTTTACAGATATATGTTGTATAGAAAATTTGTAATTACTCACTCCGCTTTACGGGTGAACGTAACTCTATCCCCATTCTCCGTGAACGCAACTCACCCCTCGCCCCTCTCTTTCTGAAGAGAGGGGAAAAATGTTCACGTGTCTCCTTTCTCTTCGGAAGAGAAAGGCGGGGATAGAGTTGCGTTCACCAGACATGAGGCTGAATAGTTACGAAAATTTTTGCTTCTAATAAGACCCCCTCTTCCGCCAAAGGACGGATCAGCCTCGGGCTGAAACTCCCCCTTATAGGGGGAGAATATACGAATGGTATCATTTCTACCCAAAAAATTCAATTGAGCGCGATGAGGGTTTTAGTGCAAAATACATAGGACAATCCATCCCAGATCCGGTACAAATTGAGGTGGGAAAAACAATCACCGTCACCTACACCTTCAAAAATATTGGGACAAAGACCTGGGATAGCTCAAGTAAAACTTATCTTTCTGCGTATACCATGGAACCACGCTATCACAATTCGTTATTCAAAGGCACCAACTGGATTGAACCTCGTCAAACTGCAAAAATTATGGGAGTAGTAAAACCAGGGCAAACAGGTATGCTTGAATTACAGCTCAAAGCTCCTGCAAAATTGGGGCATTATAGAGAAAAATTTTGGCTTGCGGCAGATTCGTGGTCTTGGGTAAAGGGCGGGTATTTTTATGCCGAGATTGATGTGGTTCCTCTAACAGAAATTGCAACAGATGTACCTGCACCACAGATAGAGGCGACATCTACTGTTGAAGTAGTTGGAGATTACCGTGCAAAAAATTTTTTGTTGAGTAAAAAACAGATTACTGCAGTTGGCGGTGAAGAAGTAGATTTGGTTGTTGCATTTCAAAATGTCGGGGCTACGACATGGAAAAAATATGTATTAGTAGCTGATGAGCCAAGTGGGCTTGCAGGCATTTCACAGAAATTGAGTTTTGCAGACGATGGATGGGCAAGCACACGGACTATTTTTGAAACAAAAAAAGAAATTCCGCAATGGGGAACTATGCGTGAAGAATTTGAGGTGCGCGCGCCGATAAAACAAGGGAATTATACTTTGTCATTGCGTTTGCAGGCTGATGGGAAGATAATACCTGATTTTGTGATTCAAATTCCAGTCACCGTTACACAGGATGCACCTGCTTATTATGTAGCGCCGGAATTGAATGAAAAAGCGTTCGAAACTCCTCGTCTAAGTGAAGAGCCTCGAATTCGAGTCGGCTTGTGGAAGGATCCGGACAAGGGAAAACTTGAGTTTACATCAACAGAAGATTCATATATTGTTTTTGATGGACTTGAACAAAAGGGGATCTTGGTAAAAAACAGCCTCGGAGTTTTGTCGTATGTGAATGGGGTCTATAGTTTCACGAGTGGTGAATTGAATTTTGACACGACACAGTTCGTTCGACTTGAGCCTGAGACTAATCCGCATGCAGTTTTTAGTTTGACGAATTATACGCGCAGTGTCTCTTGGAAAGGTCCAAGTAATTTCAATACCTATCGCGGAGCTCTTGAATTGCGATTGACCAAGTCAGGAAGTTTATATGCGATTAATGATGTCTTGTTTGAAGATTATGTTGTTGGTATTGCCGAGACTTCAAATGGCTCGCCAATAGAATATATCAAAGCTTTGCTTACCGCCGCTCGAACCTATGCGTATTATATCAAAGAATATAGTACCAAACATGATGAGCGGTATTTCGATGTGGTCGCAACAACCGGAGATCAGCTCTATTTGGGCTATATGAGCGAAGTCATGATGCCACGAGTAGTGCAGGCTTCGCAGGAGACTAGAGGGTATATGATTACCTATAACACCGATATTGTGATTACGCCATATTTTGCTAATACCGATGGTCGTACTCGTGCTTGGACTGAGGTCTGGGGCGGGGGTGAAAAACCATGGCTTGTGTCTGTGCCTGCACTCTATGACAAGCGGGATGGAAAAAGTCTATATGGGCATGGGGTTGGTATGAGTGCTCGAGATGCTGCGTATATGGCAGAAGAGGGGAAGAAAAATTGGGAGGAGATTCTCAAGTATTATTATACGGGGGTTGAAGTGGGGAGAGTTTATTAGTTATAGAATATGACTGTACAGTATATCAAGGAATTATTTGTAAACTGGACTAAAAGAAAGATTCGACATCATATTTATAATGATGAAAAAGAAATATATTTTCGCGAAAAAGAGATTTGGTGGGTTGCCCTTGGGAAAAATATTGGGTATGAAGTGGATGGTAAAAATGAGTTATTTGAACGTCCGGTTATTATCATAAAAAAATATTCGGGCGGTATGTGTTTTGTGTTGCCGATTAGTACTCAAATTAAAAATCCAAAACCATGGTATCATTTTATTTTATTTATTGAGGGAGAAAAGAGAGCGGTAAATATCACCCAAGGACGGACTATTAGTTCTCGTAGATTACTTAGAAAAAAAGGAATTTTGGATAATGTACAGTTCACTAAGTTGGTTGATGTATTTCTTAGACAATTTGGAAATGATTTAAAATAAAACAGCATCTCGATAAAATCGAGATGCGGAGCTATCCCGACAAAGTCGGGAAAACCAAATATGTTTATACTATAGCAATAATTATATATTTTGTCAATCAAACGTTTAGTAATTATTTAAATGAGGCTTCCACCTCGTTTTTTTTTGTACATTTGAATTGCATGACCACAGAGAATTTGACAAAGAGAGAGAGTTGGTAGTTTTGAAGTACAAAAGTAGTGTCGCCGACCTCGAGGGGTTTGCGAAGGAGGAAAAATGACCGAAGTTGAAGAGCTCCGAGAGGAGCTCAAAAAAGCAAAAGAAGAGCTGGAGGTTGCTCATCGTGAGATTGATCAATTGAAAGCTAAACTAGGACAAGAAAAAACCAGTGATTCCCCGCAGACCCCACGTTGGGTTGGGGTTAGGACAATCACGATTTCGACCTTCTAGTTCCTTCCGGCCGGAGCAGCAGGCAGATGCTCTGGAGTCGATTCACCTTCGTTCAACTCGAACGAAGGAGAGAATCGGTGTACACAAAAAAGTATCAGGTTTCTCTGATACTTTTTTGGTACGTGATATGTGTTACGTGACAAATCCTACTCCACCTCCACATCTTCTTTCTCCCCCGCTTTACCTTTTTCCTCAAGTGGAGCTTCACCTCGCTCGACCACTTCCCATACTTTTTGGGTGATTTGTTTCATGAGTTTTGGATTTTCACGCAAAAATTGTTTTGCTTTTTCTCGGCCGACTCCAAGTTTTTCTTCACCATACGCATAACTATTGCCGGATTTATTGATGACTTTGTAGGCAACACCGGTATCAATCAAATCTCCAGACACAGAAATTCCTTCGTTGTACATGATGTCGAATTCTGTGGTGCGAAATGGTGCTGCGACTTTATTTTTGACCACTTTTACTTTCACCCTATTTCCAATGATTTTGTCTCCCTGTTTGATCTGTGCTGCGCGTCGTACTTCGATACGGATTGAGCTGTAAAATTTGAGTGCGTTTCCCCCCGTCGTGGTTTCAGGATTTCCAAAGAAGACACCGATTTTTTGTCGAGTTTGGTTGATAAAAACAACTATGGTTTTTGTTTTACTCACAATGCCGGTCAATTTTCGGAGGGCTTGCGACATCAGGCGAGCCTGGAGTCCCATGTGTGAATCTCCCATCTCTCCTTCGATTTCGGCTTTTGGTACGAGTGCTGCTACTGAGTCGATGACGACGACGTCAACTGCATTTGAACGAACGAGCGTTTCCATGATTTCAAGTGCTTGCTCACCGGTGTCTGGCTGGGAGATATAGAGTGCGTCTACGTCAACTCCAATTTTGCGTGCATAGTCTGGATCAAGCGCATGCTCAGCGTCGATAAATGCTGCAATACCCCCAAGTTTTTGGACTTCAGCAATGATGTGTTGCGCAAGTGTGGTCTTCCCGCTTGATTCTGGCCCAAAGATTTCTGTAACTCGGCCGCGTGGTATGCCTTTTACCCCAAGTGCAAGATCAAGTGAGATGGATCCGGTAGAGACGGCATCTACTTCCATTGCTTTTGCTTCTCCAAAACGCATAATGGAATTATCCCCATATTTTTGTTTAATTTGGTCTATTGCGGTTCGTGCTGCCTCCATTTTTGGACTGTCTGTTTTTGCTGCCATATGCTTGTTTTTTAGGAATAAAAAAGAGAGCTATACCCTCTTATATGGTTAATTGTATCGTGTTTGGGATTAGGTGTCAAACGGGGGTTTGTCTGAATATATGTTGAGATAAAATTGAGATATGGTTGAGATAGGGATAAAAGATTAAGATTGAGAATAAGACTATCTCTATATATCTCCACTATATCTCGATATATATGATCTTAATCTTATTCTTAATCTTGATTTGTATATTATCACGAGTGTTTTTCTCATCTATTCAAAGAGAAAAACTGGTTATTCTTATAAATTACATGATACGTTTCTGTGGAATTTTTGCCATGTTTGTTTTCCGCTTTGATGACGATTGTGTTGATGCCGGGGCTTAGGGTAATCAGTTGATTGAAATTACCCAGCTCATCGTTTTTGATGACTTCATCGTTTACCGTAACTTTTGTTTCCGGATCGGTTTTTCCTGCAATTTCGATAGTGCTTTCATAGGTGATGTGTCCGTCAGACGGGGATATTATTGAAAGGTTTGGCGGTTGCAATATGTTTTGTATATGCAAACCCATGTAGAGAAGAAACGCACATACAACTCCGACAATGAGTGTATGTCGGAGGATATTTGGCATGTTGCTAAAACTAATTTTTGCATAGGCTTTTGCCGGATGTACAGTCAATCTCTCTTCTTCGAGTCGCAGTTCTTCATGTCTAAATTGATCCAAAAAAGGCTGTGGATTTTCTCCAAGCGCGCTGACATATTTTTTGACAAAGTTTTTGAGATACACCGAAGATTGTTTGATATCGTCAAAACGACATTCTTCAAGTGCCTGTAAATATTTTTTTTGTATTTTCGTTTTTTTCTCAAGTTCTTCAAGCGACACCGAAGCAGCCTCGCGTATAGCTTTAAGGCGGATGCAGACGCGGGTTTGGGGGATGAGACATTTTTTTTTAAAATTATCCATATCATTATATTGGGATACGAAATACGAACAGTACGAAATTACGAACATACCAATCACTTTCGTAATTTCGTACTGTTCGTATTTCGTATCCGTCTAATAATTGAACCGTGGTTTTTCAAATTCTATATCCACGTTTTCCTCTTCATTATCAATTTCTTCTCTAGGTTCGTCATCGACGACCGTATCAATGTCTTCATCATCAATTGTTTCTTCTTTGTCAAGTGTATCTTCGTTATCTACATGTGTGTCTGGATCATCAAAACTATTTGCACTCATTGTAGCACCTGCATCATGTTCTGTCACTAATATCTCACGAGGTTTTGCGCCTTGGGCTGGACCGATGACGCCAGCTTCTTCGAGTTCATCAAGAATTCGAGCAGCGCGTGCATAGCCGATTTTGAGTCTGCGTTGTAAATATGAGGCGCTGGCTTTGCCGCTTTCGATAATTAGTTGCTTGCATTCTTCAAATAAGGGATCTTGATCATCGCTTAATCCGCCAAACATGTTGACCGTAGCGCCCTGTTGCAGGCCGACAATGGTTTCATCATATTCCGGCTCCTCGTCGCCTTTGAGATAGTTGACCACGTTTTTGAGTTCTTCTTCGGAAATATAAGCACCTTGAATACGCACAGGCTTACTCAGTTCCGCAGTTTGAAACAACATATCTCCGCGGCCAAGCAATTTTTCCGCGCCCGGCACGTCGAGAATTGTACGCGAGTCAATGAGGGACGCAACCGAGAATGCGATACGTCCCGGAATATTTGCTTTCATAAGGCCGGTTATTACGTCGACACTTGGACGCTGGGTTGCAACAATTAAATATATTCCCACCGCTCGAGCCATTTGCGCGAGACGAATGATACCTGCCTCGATTTCATTTGCAGCGGTCGCCATAAGATCCGCAAGTTCGTCAATCACAAATATAATATGTGGAATTTTGTGTGCAGAAAATTTTGTATTGTAGGATCCGATATCGCGTGATCCAACACTTGCTAAGAGTTCAAAGCGTCTGTCCATTTCGCCAATACACCATTTGAGTGCATTGACTGTCTTTGCGGTATTTGTAATGACCGGAGTAAGTAAGTGGGGGATACCATTGTATAATGTCAATTCCACACGCTTTGGATCGACCATGATCATACGAAGTGTTTCAGCCGTGTTTTGATAGAGCAAACTCATAAGAATTGTATTGACGCAAACCGTTTTACCTGATCCTGTCGCGCCTGCAATGAGTAAGTGCGGCATTTTTGGCAGATCGGCAAACCATGTTTTGCCAGCCACATCTTTTCCAAGCGCGATCATCATACGATGCTCGCGTATTTTGAATTCTTTTGTTTCGAGGAGTTCTTTGAGACTAACCATCGCTGCTTTTTCATTGGGCACTTCAATGCCGACGAGAGACTTGCCCGGAATTGGCGCTTCGATACGGATCGGATGCGCGGCGAGTGCAAGCGCGAGATCATTTGACAGTGAGGTAATGCGGGTGAGTTTTACACCTCGGTCAGGTTTGAGAGAATATTGAGTTACAGTGGGGCCCACACGAACTTCTCCCATATCTACTCCGATATTAAATTGCGCGAATGTATCGTGAATAATTTGCGCGTTTGCCTGAATATCGCCACTCGTAGGTTTGCCTCGTTTGTCTGATAGTAATGTCAGCGGTGGAAGATTTTTGATACTCACATGTTTTGACCAGACATCTGAATCGGTATGGTGTGTTTTTATTTGTGCATGGGTAATTGCTTTTTGCACATGTTCGTCTGTAGTATGTGCATCATCTTGTTGTTCGGTATCTGCGTGAATATGTTTTTGAAAAAATAATCGTTTTTTGACTGGTTCCTCTTCTTCATGTTCATCTTCTTGTTCATAATTACTTTCGACATAGGCGAGGCCTGCTTTTTCACTTCGTCCATATGGTACAAATAATTTTTTGACAATATATACAAGTCCTTTTCCAAGAAAACCAAATCCTTCAATAATTTTTTTATGAATGAGTACAAAGGCTGCAAGCGTGGTATTGAAAATAAGGAAAATGGAAATGACGACAAGGCCTATTAAAATAATGTAGGCCGCGAGACTTCCCAAATATTGTTTCATGGGCCATGCAAGCATGCCGAAAATTCCGCCGCCATATCCCTCAAGTGACTGTCGCCACATTTCTCCAGTTTCAAATGAAAGGTGTATCACACTTGAGAGTGATAAGAAAAATAATAAGGCACCCATACCATGCGTGGGGCGGTAATTGTATCTGACATCGCGAATGAGAAACCATGAGAGAATAAGAATAATCACCGGAGCAGCATAGCGAATCGAGCCGAATAAAAAACTCAAAATATAGTCGTCGAGCATGACACCAATGAATCCTGCTTTGTCAAAAAAACTAAGGATAATAATCGCGGCCAAAATTGTGAGTAACACCGCGATAATGCCACGAGAAAGTGTAGGATCGAGGCGTGATGATTTGGGATGTTTTTTTTGGGCCATAGATAGTGACGGGATGAAGTGCATTAGATCTAGATAAGTATAGCATAATTTTGTGAAGGGCGCTAACTTTGGGTTGAGTGAAGAATTAAGAACGAATAATGAATAATGAATAACGAATAACGAATAATATAACAACATGACAATAATTTTTCTATCCACAGCTACACTTGACTATATATATATATCGTGCTAAATTCTCAGGCCCGATTCTGCGAGGTACGCAGGGTTGGGCTTTTCGTTTTTTTTTCTGGAGAGGTGTCGTGATCCTAAAATGGCAAAAGGTGGGGAAACCCACCAAATTGGCCGGGAAGTTCGGCAAATCGTTGACTTCCCAGATGTTCCTTAACCCGAAGACTGGCGAGGAGGAAGAGTTCGTTCTGTTTGAGCAACGCCCTTGGTCGGTCGTGCTCGCGATCACCGAGGACGGTCAAGTCCTCATGGTGCGTGAGTACAAGCAGGGACGCGATGGCATTGAATGGGAGCTCCCGGCAGGGACGGCGAATTTCGCCGACGAGGCTCCCGAGACTGTGATGCGCAGGGAGTTGCGCGAGGAGACGGGGTACGAGGCGGGTAAGGTCACTTACCTCGGCCACGGCTGGATGTCCAGCCGCAACTCGCCGACGCAGTTCCACTGCTTCCTCGCCACGGGCTGCGAGCTCGTCGGCGAGCAGCAGCTCGACTCGGGGGAGGACATCGAGCGTGGGCTCGTCAAAGTCGACGAGTGGCTCAGGATGGTCGTAGCTGGCGAGATCAACGAACCGTCGGCGGTCATGACCACGATGCGCGCACTGGCACACCTCGGGGTGTGCATCACCACTAAGGCGTAAAGGAGCACCCCGCGAGCGGACGCAGGCAGACAAGCCGGCAGACGCTCGTGGGGTTCGTTCGTTTATGATGGATTTAGTGACTTCGCTGAAACACCCCCCTGCCCCCCTCAAGGGGGGAAACGTTTGTGGAGTTAGATTATTGGTTTCAGGAGTCAAGAAACAGAGCCTCGTAAGCCTCTATACATATGTGGATAACTCTGTGGTAAAAAAGTCCATTATTCTCTACGCTTAAAATATTTTTTGCTACATAGAGCCAACAAATACCCTTTCTTGACATACACTTATTCACTTGTTCTCGTTTGACAAGTTGCTTTTTTTGATGTATGCTTGTGGAGCAACCAAAAGTGGTCAAAAATCGTCAAAAAACGCTCCACTTAGCTTTATTGCGAAAAATCCGACGCGGTCGTCCTCGCAATCTTATTCTGGTGTCACGTCCAAAATGTTGTATCATCAATTGCAATATGATACACTAGAGACGAACTTCTGGATTCCCATGGTTTTGCCTGCAATCACAAATTAGTTTAGATAAAAACCCCTCAAGAAAGGGGAGTTTTTGTTGTATATATAGTGTGATGCGGAACTACCCTTCGATTCACTCAGGGTAAACTAGTACTTCATAAACTTAATTTTACAACTGTTTTTTTCTTACCTTTGTTAGAGATACAATATTGAAAAACTAAATTTACTCAGTACTAGACAAAATGCGAACCCACAGAACATACGAAACTACAAAAGATAATTGCTTTATCTTTCTTCATAAAATAAATTGTGAAGGAAAATAATGTAATCAAATATATAAAATAGCTTCCGGCGTTGATATTACGGGATTATTTAAAAAAAATGGATTGGTTTTGTACTTAATACTTAGGTAATAGGCATGTCCATTTCTTCGAAAGATTCCTCACTTCGTTTCGGAATTAATATATTCCTATGCCCCCAGTCTACAAACGTCAACCGCTCAAGACTAATGAGCGACAATATTTTACCACGCTTCGAGACGCAATTGAGACTCCGGATTTGAT
>JACPGR010000020.1 GCA_016182415.1 Candidatus Magasanikiibacteriota bacterium | reverse complement strand
CAGCGACGATATGCAGAAAGTTTGAACGCATACGCCCGCCAATTTATGGACATGCAAGACAAACCCGATGTCGACGAAATCCAAGGACTATCCCCGACAATTGCGATCAATCAACGAAATTTCACACAGAACCCTCGATCAACGGTAGGGACTGCAACAGAAATTTACGATTATTTGCGTTTGCTATTCGCGCGCATTGGAACTCAATGGTGCCCAAGCTGCAATATCCCGGTCACATCTCAAAATCAAGGAAAAATTATTGAGAGTATCAGACAAATCGCTCGCAAGAAAAAAGAAATGCTTCTGGTCTCCCCAATTATCCGACAACAAAAAATAAAACTCAAAAATGTAAAATCTCGTCTTGAAAAAACCGGCTATAGCAAACTCCGTATCAACGGACTTGAGACAAATATCAAAAATTTACAAAATTTTAAATTCAATCCAGACTATCTCTATGACATTGATATTATATTAAACGACCTCACCCAAATTCCCGCGCCCGAACTACCCAAAGAAATAGAAAAAGCGCTTGATTTTGCCAATGGATTTGTCAAACTAATTGACCCAGAAGGCGAAGAAATACTCTATTCAGAAATCCCGGTCTGCACACAATGTAATAGACAATTTGAGCATATCGAACCACGATCTTTTAGCTTCAACAGCCCTTTTGGCGCCTGCCCTCGTTGTACCGGGCTTGGCAAAACACGTGAAGTAGACCCTGAGCTTGTCATTCCAAATCCCAAACTCACTCTTGCCCAAGGAGCCATACAACCATGGACTCGACTTGTAGGTAATCAACAAATATATCAAGATATTTTGGTTGAAGTTGCGCTATCTCACAATTTTTCTCTTGATACCCCGGTCGAAAAACTGCCACAAAAAAATATCGACATCCTCCTTTACGGAACTGATGGGGAAACATATAGCGTCCATGGCAAACAAATGAGTTATGAAGGGATTATACCAAATTTGACGAGTAGATATCTTGAAACAAAATCAGACTATGTCAAAAAAGAAATAGAGACCTACATGATCGAAAAAGTATGTTCAGTCTGTAATAAAAAACGGCTCAAAGAAGACAGTCTCTATGTCAGAATTCTTGAACACACAATTGCCGACATCACTGAAATGAGTGTCGAGGCATCACATGCATTTTTTGCACAGCTTGAAGACAAAGAGTCAACGCTTTCACAAAAATTCAAAACTTTTTCTCACGACATTGCCGCGCCAATCGCAAAAGAAGTAACACGCCGTCTGGATCATGTGCTCAAAGTGGGACTTGGCTATATCACACTCGACCGTCCGCTTAATACCCTGTCAGGGGGCGAGTCTCAACGCGTGCGACTCTCAACCCAACTCTCGGCAGGGCTATCTGGACTTATCTATATTTTGGATGAGCCATCCATCGGACTGCACTCAAAAGATACAGATCAACTGATTGCAACACTCAAACTGCTCAGAGACTCAGGTAATACCGTGATTGTCGTCGAACATGACCAGACAATTATGAAAGCTGCCGACTATCTGGTAGACATTGGTCCGGGCGCAGGTGAATATGGCGGAGAAATCATGGCATCAGGAACACCGATTGAAGTCAAAAAAAATTCCAAATCAATCACAGGCAGATATTTGAGTTTTAAAGAAAAAATTCTGATTCCAAAAAAAACGCGCAAAGGAAATGGCAAATCGATCATAATTGAAGGTGCCAAAGCGCATAATCTCAAAAATATTGACGTGAACATTCCACTTGGCAAACTCGTCAGTATCACCGGCGTATCGGGTTCGGGTAAATCGACACTCATTCTCGATATTTTGAGTAAAGCCATATCCAAAAAATTCTATCATGCAAAAGCCGAACCCGGCGCACACAAAAGTATCAAAGGTTTGTCATACATTGATAAAGTAATTGCCGTAGACCAAACACCTATTGGACGCACACCAAGATCTAATCCTGCAACATATACCGGCATCTTTACCCTTATTCGAGATCTCTATGCCGAACTACCTGAATCAAAAATGCGTGGGTATTCCGCCGGAACATTTAGTTTCAATGTAAAAGGAGATGGCCGTTGCGAGGCCTGCAGTGGTGAAGGATATGTGACAATTCCGATGCACTTTTTAAATGATGTATATATTGAATGTAATGAATGTCATGGGACGCGCTATACGCATGAAGTGCTTGAAATTCATTTCAAAGAAAAAAATATCGCTGAAGTGCTCAAAATGACCATAGAAGAATCAAGTAAATTCTTTCAAGAAAAAAATATTATTACAGAAAAATTACAAATTTTACGAAATGTGGGACTTGGATATTTGCAATTGGGACAACCAGCAACAACACTTTCCGGCGGCGAAGCACAACGTATCAAACTCGCAGCCGAACTCTCTCGTCGATCTACCGGTAAAACACTCTATATTCTCGACGAGCCAAGCACCGGTCTTCATTTTGAAGATATCAAAAAAATGTTACATGTCTTAAATCAGCTGGTTGACAAAGGTAATACGGTACTCATCATCGAACACAATCTCGATATTGCTAAATCAAGCGACTGGATTATTGACCTCGGTCCCGAGGGAGGCAAACGTGGAGGTGAAATCGTCGCGCAAGGCACACCGCAAGAACTTGCAAAAGTTACTGCAGGATTTACAGGAAAATATTTGAAGGAAGTGATGCGATAAGGCCACACATACCATGTACCACATATCACACACCGCAACGATGTAACAGTTTAACAATTTGATCAACCTTTTTTAACCCTACCCTATCTAAATATCCTATAACCTAAACACCCAAAAAAAACCTGAATTATCAGGTTTTTTTATTATTAGCGTATCTTCACTTCTGATACTTAAATTATCGTATCTCCTGAAATTTTGGATCAATTTTTTTGCGCGTAACAAAAAGAATTGCTTCAAAAAATTTGATCTTTTGCAACAACGGATTGAGCCACCCGGCTGTGATACAAAAATAGGTATCAAACGGTGAGGTATGGTGAATACTATGATGCAGGGGAGACAGGATGAT
>JACPGR010000019.1 GCA_016182415.1 Candidatus Magasanikiibacteriota bacterium | reverse complement strand
GCTATGGTCACGTGCAGAGTCGATCCTACGTTCAAAAAACAATACACACAAAGACGTGATAAAGGAAAATCACACAAGTATGCCGTTACAGCTGCCGCTAATAAATTAACCAAGGTTGTGTATCATATTTTAAAGAACAATGGTAATTTTGATCCTAATTTAGTGTAATCATAATTATCTGATATTATGTAGAATTATTTCCAATTAAGAGTTATTAACAATATAACTTGTCATATCTCTTTTCTATATCAAGCCATGTGTCTTTGTCTATATATTTTTGACTATATGCAACCCACAAATGACTTTGTGTTTCTTCAATTTCTCCCCGTACAATATACATCACCCGAATTTTATCTTTGAAAAAATATCGTCCATGAGCCTCTGCAATATTTGCAATAACTGAATTTGAAGATCTTCTTGACTGACTAGTACTTCATACATTTAATTTTTCAACCATTTCCTCTTACCTTTGTTGAGAGATACAATATTGAGAAATTAAGTTTACGATACACATCTTTTACCAATTCAAACCCTTCTTTCCAAATATCCAACTCATAAAATTTCTTATAATTTTTCCCCTCCATATTTTAATTATAAATTTATTATCTCAATCTTATCTCTATTTTATCTCAACATATCTCAATCTTATCTCTATTTTATCTCAACGTATCTCTATTTTATCTCAATATATCTTAAGGTATCTCAACGTATCTCAATCTTATCTCAATCTTATCTCAATCTTATCTCTATTTTATCTCAACGTATCTCAACATATTTCACCCCTCCATATCAAAAACCAACTTTGGATACATCCTCATCTTCTCTTCCATAAGCTCCGCACTAAACTGAGAAAACTGTATCACTGGCCCATTTCCGCCATGCATAATTTCCTCCCACATCTTGTCTTGCACACCATTACTTTTGTCCGACAAGACTCGTTGCGCGATTTGCCAGGTCTTGAAAATTTGTCGGCCGATAATATTGTGTAGCGTCAAACCTTTTACCACCATTTTTGAAAATTTTGGAATCACCACATCTCCGTCTTTAATTCCAAACAAAATCACTTGTCCGCCATATCGAGTCGCTTCGATGCAATTATTGATAGAAGAATTGAACCCTGCCATTTCCATACTTACATCCACACCCTTACCATAAGTCAATTCATTGATTTGTGCGATAACTTCAGGGTCATGGTCATAGCCATGTTCTTTTTGAGATGGACTGATGACAATTCCAGCATGTGCTCCGAGTTTGAGTGCAGTATCAACATTGTCTGTATTGACATCAACTGCAATTATTTTTGCCGCGCCAAATTGTCGCGCGAGCAAGATGGAAAATAACCCAATTTGTCCGCATCCAAATACTGCGACTCGAGCTCCGCGTATGTCTACCCGGGTGAGTGCTTGTACCGCATTTCCAAATGGATCATACATGGCACAAATCTCTGGTCGGACTCGATTCAAATCCACTACCCACAAATTTTTTGCGGGAATCTTGACATACTGCGCAAATACCCCATCAATACTAATTCCCATAATCGCTTGATCCTGGCACACTTCTTGCTCACCAATCCGACATTGATAACATTTGCCACAGGTGATGTGAGAATCTCCTGAGACCGTGTCTCCTTTTTGTATGCCATACAAATCACCCACGAGCGAACCCACTTCGACAATTTCACCCACAAATTCATGTCCCAAAATACGCATGGTTTTTTGTTCTTTTTCAAGTGACTTGTGCAGTAAATCTGTAAATGCTTCTCGTTTCCACATGCCCCGGTCAGATCCACAGACTCCTGCAAATTTTACTTTGACAATGACAAAAGATGCATCTTTTGCGTGCGTTTTTTCATCCAAAACGGGCATATCAACTTCCCGTTTGATGAATCCTTTTTGACCGTGCCATTCATTATTTTTCAAATCGATTGTGAGGGCTTGAATTTGTGGCATATTGTTAAAAAAAATTAATAAATTAAAGAAGCGCGCAACTCACCCCTCTCGCCCCTCTCTTGATAGAGAGGGGAAACACGTGAGTCTCCAGTCTCCCTCTCTTTTCAAGAGAGGGCGGGGGTGAGTTGCGTCGTTCAAATATCATGCGCCATTTCCAAATCCTCCGCCGTCGTAATCCCATACGCCTCTTGTGAATCTACAGAAATTGATTCGACATTCTTCCCTTCTTCGACCGCCATGGCAATCAAATCAGTCAAATAATATTCTTTTTGATTGTTATTCGTCTGCAATTTTTTCAAATATTCCCACAACCACGTGGCATCAAAACAATAAAATGAAGCATTGATTTCTCGAATTTGTAATTCTTCATTTGTTGCGTCTTGAATCTGCACGTCTTTGATAATCTTTCCAAACTCATCTCGAACAATGCGAGAAAAAAATTTGAATGCACTAAATTTCCCCTCAAAATGTTCGACCATGCATGTCGCGAGTACAATGGTAGCAGAGTTTCCTCGTTGTTTTGAAATCAATTGTTCAATCGTCTGTGCACTTACAAAAGGCATATCACCATATAGGACGACAATCTGCTCGAGTTGGCGATCTTTGAGTAGAGCGCTTGTCACCTTAACTGCATGCCCGGTACCAAGCTGTTCATGCTGGACGACATACTCTGCGCGATCCTGCAAATAATCCTGCACTAAGGTATGTTTTGAATTTACCACTACCACCGGCTTGATGTCATTTTGCTCAACTTGAGAAACCACATGATCAATGAGTGGTTTTCCATGCAACAAATGCATGACTTTTGGCACGTCGCTATTCATGCGTTTGCCATCTCCCCCAGCGAGAATTATTACCGCAGTATTATTCATAGGTACTAATATAATTATATATTTCAGTCAAGGTATTAAAAAAAGGCAGACCTGAATGTGTATACTCTTCGGCAGTACTATTTGCAGATACTTTTAATACGGCACGTATACTCGGAAAAAGTGAACATACTTCAAGCGTCTCTCCCGCCTTATCATTGATAAACCATATATCTTCTTTTCTGTGGACTGCGCTAAGCAACTCATGTAGTACCTCTCTTTTAGGCTGTGGTGTCATGAATACCCGATCAAAATATTCCTCAATACCACATCCTTTTACTTTGAGATATTGAAACTCAGGGTCTCCTAGACTAAATAAAATAAGCGGTTGATTAAATTGTTTAAGTTTTTTTAAAAAAATAATCGCATCGGAAAATAAAAAATTTCTGAGTACATCTCCCATTGACTTTTGTAACACATCCAATACTTTTTCTTTATCAAAACCATGTCTCGATAATATCTCAGCATGACGTTCATCACTATACATAACACGTCCAGTATTAATCTCATTACGTGCTTGTGCATACGTCTCTTGGTACAATTCTTCACCAACCCCCAAAGTACTCAACTCACGAACACGAAACTCACGAAAATTATTTGGGTCCGTTGTTGTATTAAATAATGTATTATCAAAATCAATAATAAACATACACTATAAATTATTCCACAAATTGTCAAAAATTAATTTCTGCGTCTCATATATCCCTGCATTTTCAATCACGACGCCAATCGGCTCGCCTTTTGCATCGAGTGAAATATATGCAGTCTTACTGGGATAAATAATAATGTAAGTTTGCATACTCTTTGAACTCATAAGCCATTTACGCGCATCGAGCCCACGCATCTCCCCACCCTCGCCAATCGCAATCGCTTGTACACGAATTCCTTTTGCAATACGCACGTCACTAAACGTCGGAAAATTTTCATAGAGAAACTCTCGCACGTCTTCGGCAGAATAAATTCGATATTCCGGCATCTCAGACTGCTGACAAGTCTCAAGGACATCTTCAAGAATTTTACTAATATCTTTCTTACGATAATATTTCGCAATCGGCCTATCGCCCTCTCGATCATGGAGTGCCTGAAGCTCGGGAATCATTTTTTCAAGTCGATGTTCGACTCGAGACAATTCCTCTTCTCGCTTATGCAACACATCCCGCAATTTTTCCGGATTTTCTGCTACGAAAAATTGTTTGGTATCTTCTTTGAAAAAACCAACCAGACTATTGTCCTGAAGCTCTTTTAAAGCATCATAGACCATTCCACGATTCAAATCGAGACTTTCGGCGAGCTTTCGCACCGAAGAGGGGCCTAGACCCAACAATACCAAGTATATCTTGGCTGTTCTGTCAGAAAATCC
>JACPGR010000021.1 GCA_016182415.1 Candidatus Magasanikiibacteriota bacterium | reverse complement strand
AGTTCATCTTCCAAATCACGAACACTGAAAATCACGAGCTGATTGTTCATGTTGACGTTGGTTGGTGAATTAAATAGGCCAGAAAAAGTTCCTTCAGTATATTTGAGGAGTTTGATAACCAAATTTTCACCCCCTTGCATACCTTCGAGCACATCAAGTAAATCTTGCATAATTGGAGACTCGACAGTCGACAAATCTGAGGAAGAAGTAATATCTTTTTTGGCGTATGTTTCAAGCAGGGCTCTATCGAGAATTGAATCTTCTTGCGAGGTAAGCGTGCCAAACATAATTTTGAGGAGTCCCTTGAGTGTAATGACGGCGCTTCGAATTACGTCTTCAGTAGAAATTTGTTGTCCGACCGGACGTGGCAAATCAAAGGGGTTGACTTTACTCTCAGACGCAAGCGAGATGTTGACGTATGTTCCCCCAACCGCTTCAGATAAATGCAAATATTCCATTTCCGGATCAATCACAATGATATCAGTACCAAGCATAAGACTACGTAAAATCTCAAGCTTCACCGCATAAGATTTTCCCGCACCAGATGTCGCAAATACAACCATATTGGCATTTTGCAAACTGAATCTATCAAACAAAATCAAACTATTATTATGTCGGTTGATCCCATACAAAATTCCATCGTCGCTCGTAAGCTCTGAAGAAATAAAGGGAAACGATGCGGCGATTGGCGACGAATTCATGTTGAATGCGATCACGAGTTCATCTATACCCAAGGGCACGGTCGAATTGAAACCTTGCTCCGATTGATACAACACATGTTTGCTATGAATCAATTTGGAACCAAAAATATTGTGAATATCTTCCGTTGTTTTTTCAAGTTCATCTTTATCTTGTGCATAAATTGTCAGATAAAACGCATACTGAAAAAAATGCTCGACTCCCTGCGTCAAATCATCGCGCAATTGTTCGATATCTCGCAACGCTGTCTCACGCAAAGGATCTCGAGGAGCTCCTTTTTCCGCGTCTGCCGAAAGTTGCGCCTGCAAGGCACCTACTTTATTTTTTAATTGTTTCAAAATTACCGCGGAATTAATCGGGTAAAAAAACATACCCATGTCCATGGTGATATTCAAATTGAGAATCGGAGAATTCCATCCGACTGAAATATAACGGGGATAGCTCACGACAAAAATCGTACGCAGGAGTGTCGTGCCCAGTTGCAAAAAACTAGCCTCAACTTTGAAGGCCGAGGGTGCAATCAAATCTTTAATCGCGACCGTACCAGATCGATAGAGTCGTTCTTCTTCAAGTGAAATCAACTCCTTTTTTACATCTTCCTTTTTCTGATCTGCCTGTTGCGGAGTGCCAAATTTTTGGTTCTTTCCAAATTGTACGGGTTTGAAGGACATACGTATAATAAATTTCGTAACTACTCAACCCCTCAAATTACTTGGCTAATATAAGCAAAATTTAAGTATTCAATGGCTTCGTATAAAACAATATAATCTGCTTAAATAAGCCAAAATACTTGTCAAGGGTGGTGAGTAGTTACTAAATTTCTAATTCACCTAATTTCTAATTCACCTAATAAAATTCCTAATTCTCTAAATCTTTTTCTATATTCTTTTTTTCTTCAGTTGCTTTTGCTTTTTTGACTATGGTAGTAAATATGAGATTGAGTTCGTGTGCTTCTTTCCATAATAGCCTACCCTCGGGGGCATGATCAGGGAATAATTTGGACAAAATTCTAATGAAATATTTTGATTCTTTGGATTCTTTATTTGCAATCGACATTTTATGAATAAAATCTTTATTACTTTCAGCACAATCAGCTTCACAGTAATTTGCCCCAAGAGATGTTGAACTTGCGGCAAGTTGAGAGATAATACGTTTACTAATAGATGTCTCCGGTAATAGTTTGAGCCATTCAATAACACGCTCGGCAAATATAGTGGTTCGCTCTTCTAAATCATAGACTTTTTGTAACTACTCACCCTGCTTTACTCGTGAACGCAACTCTCCCCTCGCCCCTCTCTTACGGAAGAGAGGGGAAACACACGTTCACCTGTCTCCTTTCTCTTCGGTAAGAGAAAGGCGGGGATAGAGTTGCGTTCACCAGACATAGGGGGGTGAGTAGTTACAAAAAAATTAATATTTTGAATGATTTA
The DNA here is from genome assembly GCA_016182415.1 of Candidatus Magasanikiibacteriota bacterium. Classification (GTDB taxonomy): domain Bacteria; phylum Patescibacteriota; class Patescibacteriia; order Magasanikbacterales; family UBA922; genus JACPGR01. Next base: position 322 of record JACPGR010000021.1, on the reverse strand, counting down.
AGGCATTTATTTTGAGAAAAAAATTCACGCAGGTCTAATATGAATACCGTAACACTAAATAGTCCAGCGTGTCAAACAAAATTCATCCAATATATACCCTTCCTTTATACCACACACGATAATTTGCTTCACTTGTTATGGTGTTTCCTTCAACAACATAATTGGGAATATATGCCCACACGGTGTATTGCCCCGCTTGTTCAAGATTTCCAACCCAAAAGGACCAACTATTCCATTTGATTTTCTTTTCTGTTGCGGTATCGTGGAATTCACTATAGGTATAAAATGCGGTATCACCTTGAGCACCACTATCATTTTTTTT
>JACPGR010000015.1:9118-10923 GCA_016182415.1 Candidatus Magasanikiibacteriota bacterium | reverse complement strand
CCGTCCCTACGGGACTCTTGATTATTATATAATTTTAACAGGCACTGAAGTGCCTGCCTAACATATACTGTCCCTACGGGACAAAAAACTTTTTATTCTTATTTAAAATATGAACTCTCAAATCCCCAAATTTCTCACCGACAAAAATCTTATTCCAAACGTCACGATTAATCCCGCACTCAATAGTCTTGGTACTGAAACTGCATTTGGATTTGGAGCCGAAGTGATTGCAGTAGAAGCATCAGGAAAGTTTCATCAAATATACAAATTTCATGTCGGCGACACCGGCCCCAAAACTCCACAACCGATTATCGACGTGGCAATCGAAGCGCTCAAAAATAAGCAAACAAAATACGGACACTTTGCTGGCTATCCGGAAGTGCGAGAACATATTGCGCGGTATTGGTCGAAGACGCGTGGAGTTGAGTTCACCAAAGATAATGTCCTATTGCAACCCGGTGGAAAGCCGGTAATTGAAATGGCCTTCCAGACACTTATCGCGCCGGGAGATAAAATTATTGTACAAAATCCTGGATACCCAGTCTATGATTCACTTGCGCATTTTTATCATGAAGGAAATGTACTCGAATGGAAAGCCTATAAAAATGAAGACACACAGACACTCGAATTTCGAGTCGAAGATTTGAAAAAATTGTTAAAGGAAAATGAGAGTGTAAAAGTTCTATGCGTCAACACTCCACAAAATCCAACAGGTATGATAATTGGCCGTGAAAAGCTTGAGTCGATTGCTGAGCTCGTGCGGAAATACAAATTTTATGTGTTGTTTGATGATATTTATGATCAAATTGTGTTTGGCGGACATACACACACCAGTTTTCTTTCGCTTCCCGACATGAAAAATTGGACAATCAACTTAAATGGCTATTCAAAAAATTATGCCATGACTGGCTGGCGTCTTGGATTTATTATCGCACCTGAATGGCTTATCGAAATTTTTGGACGACTTGCAATCAACAAGTGGAGTTGTGTAAATAGAATGGAACAAATTGTAGCAGGAACAGTTTTTGGGGATGTCACACTTGATGGGCATACCTACAAAAGTGTACATAATGCAGTACAAACAATTATCGATGCAGATTTTAAAGAATATGAAAAGAAAGGTCAGTTTGTGTCAGAAGCATTGAAATTGTTGCAACCATATGTCGTACCAAATGAAGCCGAAGGTGCTTTTTATTTATTCCCAAGTTTTGCACGCGTATTGAATTTGAATTATGTAAAAAATGATCTCGGTATTGCGGATGAAAAGCAACTGAGCAAATGGTTTCTCTATGAAAAAGGATTTGCTGTACTCGCAGGATCTGATTTTGGATCAATGGGTAAGGGGTATATTCGTTTATCCTATGCTGAAGATCGAGATGCGCATATTATTCCGGGTATGAAGTATTTGCTCAACGTGGTGATTGAATTGATTGAGAAGTCTGGGGAAGTTGCACCGTTGAAAATGGAAGAAATTGGTGGAAGAGTGAGTGAGTTGGTGCAAAAATATTTTGCAGAGGAATTGGTAATTGCGTAATTTAGTTTGAGAAATAAAAAATCTCCTCAGGAATGAAGAGATTTTATTTTAGAGGGTAGCGGATCGGCGTGGAATTGAGTAGTTTTTTTGTCGTTGACGGCCCCCCCCGGAACCGTCAACGAGCCATTAGTCTCTTCAGGTCTTTCACGCCGATCACCAGACCGGCGATCCCTCCGACAATGGTGCCGATGGTCATGATGACCACTGCGATCTTCGGAACGAAGATCGCTATGAACATCGCCAAACCACCTCCAACAATTGCGAAGATTGT
>JACPGR010000015.1:0-9107 GCA_016182415.1 Candidatus Magasanikiibacteriota bacterium | reverse complement strand
CAACAATTGCGAAGATTGTAACAACGAGGAGAAAGTAGAGCCCTTTGAGCATGGCGTATCTCCTTTCCTCCGGGGAAGTTGACCGGAGAATTGCTTTTAAAATAGCAAAGTGTGAGAGAGAGACGTCAATGTTTGTTTGTTAAATGGATAAGAAGTGTAGAGAAACAAAAAGAATTTTAGCCAAAACATTGACTTTTCAGTCTCAGTTACGTATAATAGGTTTCACTTTTATTAGTAGCCATGTAAGCTTAGTAAGCCTTGTGAGCCTCGTAAGCCTTATCAAAAATTATGAACGTCACCGAATTAGCCCGAAAACTTAGAATCAACACAGTCGAACTACTTGAGGTACTCCCCAAGTATGGTTTTGATATTGGAAAAAAAGCGATCAAAATTGATGATAAGACGGCAGAACAGGTACAGCGAAAATGGAGATTTATCAAGCGTGATTTAGAGGAAAAAGCTCGAAAAGAAGCAGAAGAGCACAAACAAAAAGAACGAGAACTCCGAAAAGAATCTGGGCAGACAGTAGAGCTCGCTAGCTTGTTGCCGGTAAAAGAATTTGCCGAGCGGCTTAAACTGCCACTGAGCCAGGTGATCATGGAACTCATGAAAAATGGAATTTTGGCAAATCAAAATCAAAATATTGATTATGATACCATGGCGATTATTTCAGAAGAGCTGGGTTTTGATGTAGACAAAGAGGGCGGAATCTTGCAAGATGAACAAAAGGAAGACACACGTTCACAAGATCTCGAAGCAGCGCTTGCACAGGCAAAAAATTTGGCATCTCGTCCCCCGGTTGTCGTTGTGATGGGACATGTAGATCATGGAAAAACAAAATTGCTGGACACCATTCGTCATGCACACATCATGGATACCGAAGCGGGTGGAATTACCCAGCACATTGGTGCATATCAGACTGTCTGGAAAGATCCAAAGACCGGTCTAGAGCGAGAGTTGAGTTTTATCGATACTCCGGGACATGAAGCATTTACGATGATGCGGAGCCGTGGCGCGAAAGTTGCAGATATTGCGATTCTGATTGTCGCAGCAGACGATAGTGTGAAGCCTCAGACCGAAGAAGCAATCAATATTATCAAGGTTGCAAAACTTCCATTTGTCGTCGCCATCAATAAAATTGACAAAGAAGGAGCAGATCCTCAAAAAACTCGAACTGATTTATCTGCAAAAGGAGTACTTTGTGAAGAATGGGGAGGTAGTGTGCCCATGGTTGAAATTTCTGCAAAACAAAATACGCATATTGATAAATTGCTTGACGTAATTTTGCTTATTGCGGACATGAATCAAGAAAGAATTCAAGCTGACGCAAGTTTGCCTGCAGTCGGAACAGTAATTGAGTCTCATGTAGATAAAGGCATGGGTCCGGTCGCAACGGTGCTTGTGCAATCAGGAACTTTGCATAAAAATGATAAGCTTGTGGTACATAAAGAGATTTATGGAAAAGTAAAAGCAATGAAAAATTATAAAGGTGAGGTGATCGACGAGGCAGGTCCGTCTGTACCGGTCCAGATTATTGGGTTTAAAGTAGCGCCGGGAGTCGGAGATGTGCTTGATGTAGGTAAAGAACATGAAGCGCAAGAAATTGATATTCGAAAAAAGAAAACTCAACAGACCGGTGCAGAACATGCCACGGTCAGTGATTCGCAGGAGCACGATGATCATGCGAGTAAAAAAACACTTAATTTGGTTATCAAAGCAGATGTACTTGGTTCGCTTGAAGCCATTGTTGCCTCACTTGGAAAAATCCAACACAATGAGGTAGCGGTGAAGATTGTGGGCAAGGGGCTTGGAAATATTACGGAGGATGATGTAAAAAAAGTAAGGGCAGGGGATTATATTATTGGTTTTAATGTCAATCCAACTGCAATTGCAGAAGACTTGATGCGTGAAGCAGATATACATTTTTTGCAGTATGACATTATTTATGATTTAATAAATTGGGTGAAGGAAGAGCTGGGAAAATTGTTGAGTGATGAAAAAAACATTAGGGAATTTGGAAACATGAAAGTGATGGCAATTTTTCGTAAAGAAAAAGGATCCATGATCGTCGGAGGAAAAGTTGAAAGCGGAAAATTGACCAAAAATGTCTTGGCTCGCGTGATGCGTGATGGAGTAAATATGGGTCATGGAAAAATTCTGGAATGTAAAGTGGGGCAAGCTGCGGTAAAAGAGGCCGGAGTTGGTATTGAATGCGGGGTAAAATTTGAAGGTTCTACTCGTATTGAACAGGGTGATGTACTTGAGTTTTATACTGAGGAGACGAAGGCGCGGGAGATACAGTTTAAATAAAAACGCGGATTTACGCGGAATGTAACGCGGACTAATGCGGATGGGTACGCAGATTAACTCTGAATATTTTATATGGCGAATGCTTCTCGAGTTGAACAATTTGAAAAATCGTCTAGACACGAGTTGCCATCTATTCAAACCGAAATGAACAGCGCTAAATCTACTGAGCATCAGATGGTCATGGCAATGACGATGGAGGGGAAGTTTCGAGTGAAGCTTGCGGGAGTTGAGCAGGCGACCGCGCAAGTGATTCCACTCAAAGATTATAGTTGGTCGATGAATCAGGGAACAAAATTATCTAGACTTGAAGAGCCTACAGCCGAACATGCTCTTCAAGAAATTAAAGATGATCATTTTAGTGAGGCTGATGCTGAAATTTCAGAACAAATTGAACAAACGCATGCGAGTGCGGATGATGTAAAGATGCTCGCTGAACTGTTTAGAGATTTTGGTGCCGACGATGTATTTGTGTATGATGGCGGTATCGATATGAGGAAATATGGAAATCGTTTTGATTTATCGCATTTTGATTTAGTGTTTGTTATTCCTGAGACAAGAAAAGATGAATTAAAAAAAATGTTGTCTGCTGGAGTTGATGATCCGGATGGCTTACGTGAACAAGTGAGAACTATCATGCCTCTTTTTGAGTTTGAAATAGATAATGAACAAGGCTTAAAAGTAAAAATGAGAATCGGAGATAGGGAACAGAGCCTTATGTTTTTATGTGGTGAGGTGTGGGGAGCGAATCGTGAAGAACAAAGACAAATTGTTGAACGTGAGGAAGTAAAATCAACTAGAGTTGAAAGTGGTATTGAATTATCAGAAGTTGACTCTAAGATTTATGACAAAATAACAGAAATTTGTATTGCACATAAAAATGATAATGAAGAATGCAAAAATGAAATTTTAAAATATTTAGTCGAAGAAAATAAGTCTAGAATTTCTACTGAACTTAAAAGTGTACTTGAAGCAGACGAAATGTTTAGAGACAAAATTCCGACAGATTTAGAATAGCTCACGCAAAAAATAATCTTTAAATCTTAAATAAACAATATGTCTGAACTAACTTTAACTGACGCAAATTTCGAATCAGAAGTTCTTAAATCACAAACACCCATACTTGTAGATTTTTGGGCGCCATGGTGCGGTCCATGCCAAATGATGGGGCCAATTGTTGAAGAAATTTCAACTGAAATTAGTGGCGCAAAAGTTGGGAAACTTAATGTCGATGAAAATGGGGTAACTGCGGGGCAGTATAAAGTCATGAGTATCCCCACATTCTTGGTTTTCAAGGGTGGACAAGTAGTCGACCAAATGGTGGGTGGGGTACCAAAAGAAAAATTGAAAGCAATGCTTGAGAAACATGTGTAACAGGACTTTTTATTCTTAGATTGTATACTAGTGGATTGTGATTGGGTTGCTTGTGTGGTTGATTATGAAAGGGATTAAGCGAGTTGTGCGTGGAAAGAAAAACAATGTTATTCATTAACTTACAAAAAATATGTCAAACCCATTTGAAAATGCCATGCAACAGCTACATAAAGCTGCAAAAATCATACATTTGAATGCAGATATTCACGAAATATTAAAACAACCTGAGAGAATTTTGACGGTCGCAATTCCGGTCAAAATGGATGATGGGCATGTCAAGATTTTTACCGGATATCGATCGCAATACAATAATACCTTAGGTCCATACAAAGGTGGAATTCGCTATCACTGGAATGTGACGCTTGATGAAGTCAAAGCACTTTCTTTTTGGATGATGGTAAAATGTGCGACCGTCAATATTCCGATGGGTGGTGCAAAAGGCGGCGTGATTGTCAATCCAAAAGAATTATCACAAGGCGAGCTTGAACGATTATCACGCGTGTATATTCAAAAAATTTGGCGTGATATTGGATCAGACAAAGACGTGCCCGCACCGGATGTTTATACTACCCCGCAGATCATGGGATGGATGTAAAACAATTGATCAAGGCGGATCTGAAGCGCGTGGATATTCTACTGCACAAGGTGGCGTGTACTGTGTGCGAGAGCTTGCTCTCAAAATGGGCTTTACACCTGAAGAAACTACGGTTGCAATTCAAGGTTATGGGAATGCAGGAAGCTTTATGGCAAAAATCTTGAGTAAGATGGGATATAAGATTGTTGCAGTAAGTGATTCAAAAGGTGGTATTAAAATTTCAGATTTTAGAACGCAGCCTTCGTTACGAGCTCAGGCCGAGTGGATTGGAGAATTAGAACAGTATAAACAACAGACAGGCAGTGTTGTTGATTTTGCGGGTGCTGAAAATATTTCAAATGATGATATACTAACATTAGATGTGGATATTCTCGTTCCGGCTGCGCTTGAAAATGTCATTACTGTAGAAAATGCTCCCAAAATTAAGGCAAAAGCAATTGTCGAACTTGCAAATGGTCCAACGACTCCAGAGGCTGATGAAATTTTGAAAGAAAAGGGAATTATGCTTGTCCCCGATGTACTTGCAAATGCAGGTGGTGTTACCGTAAGTTATTTTGAATGGGATCAAAATGTAAAAGGTGAACATTGGACAGAAGCTGATGTTTTGGTAAAACTTGAAAAAATAATGGTTGACGCATTTCATGAGGTATGGGATACTAAAGAAAAATATGGAATCGATATGCGAACTGCTGCCTTTGTGAAGGCGATTGAGCGAGTGGCAGGAGGAATGAAAATTTAGCAATTTATCTCGACGCAACTCTATCATCCCCGCCTTTCTCTTCCGAAGAGAAAGGAGACACAACTTCGTGTGTTTCGCCTCTCTTCGGAAGAGAGGGGCGAGGGGTGAGTTGCGTTTATCTTTAAATGTATGACCAACACCACACAAAATTCACCAACCAACGATGATCAAGATCTTCCTGTCGTGTCTGATGAAGAAATTGAGGCAAATCGTAAGAAACTTGAAAAAGAACGTCATAAAGAAGACTTAGGAGATGGGCTTGATGATATTTTTGATGATATTGTCAATAATTTGTATATCAATCCGGCGGATATGAAGAAGCATGATAAGTAAGCCACGTAAAACTAAGGTTCGTCATGTGGTTCGGTATAAAATATAAAAATATATAAAGAAAACCGATAAATTCGGTTTTCTTGCATTTTTAGCGGATTTTTTGTAAGATAGATACGCGTACAACACTCGTGAGGGTGTTAGGTTTACTTAGTAGAGACGAACATCCTCACGGATGTTGTAGAATATATGGAAGATTTCCTCAAAAAAATCATCAAAGAAGCAGGGGACTTGGCTTTGGATTACTTTCACAAAGGTGTTATTTTTGAGACCAAATCTAATTTAGCTGATTTAGTAACTATTGCTGATGTTAAGACCAGCGAATTTTTGGTTTCCGCAATTCATACACAGTACCCAGATCACATGATCACAAGTGAAGAAATGAAAGATTCTATCAATAGTGGAGCGCAGTATGAATGGGTAATTGACCCGATAGATGGTACACGAAATTTTGCAAATGGAATTCCGATGTGGTGTATTATTATTGCGCTTATACATAATGATGAGATAGAGCTTGGTGCAGTATATAATCCGATTGCAGATGAATTATTTTTTGCAAAAAAATATCATGGCGCGACACTCAATGGTTTGCCTATTCACGTAGGGGATAAAAAAGATTTTGAATTTGCAACAGCGCAATTTTCACGGATGCCAAAAATTGCAGGACCATATGGACAAAAGATTGAAGAGTTTAAACAGTTTGGGGAACGCTTAAATAGTGAGACATGCATTTGGGCTCATAACTTTGGATGTATATTGGGAATGTGTTATATGGCATCGGGAGGTATTGATTTGTTTGCAAATAATGCAGGGCTTGATCATGATTACCTGTCACCGGTTCTGATTGCTCGTGAAGCAGGTGCCGTCGTAACCGATTGTGAGGGAAATGAATGGAAACGCGGTAGGCAAGATCTCGTCGGCGCAAATCCACAATTACATGCTAAGGTTATGGAACTGTTTTACTAATTCGGTTCTTCGTAAATTATTGTGGGTAAAGCTCTAACAGCTTACTATGGTGAACCACCAAATTTGTATACAAAGCCCTGTAAGGGCGATATATGTTAGCTAGGTGTGCATATTTATATCGTACCTAACGGTACTCATTCATTTAATATACGCAATACAGGCACTTAAGTGCCTGCCTAATATATTCCATCCCTTACGGGATTGGAATTAGGTACCCACAATAATTTACGAAGAACCACTAATTCTAATCCGTTCAAATCTGTTTAATCCGTTTAATCTGCTGTTTCGTTCACGATCTCAAACAACAGATTATCCGACAAAGTACGGATCAGTCCTTTGGCTGAAACGAATTAAACGGATTAAAACAAATTTTTATGAATTCTTATAACCCCCAAGAAATAGAAAAAAAATGGCAAAAATATTGGGAAGATAATAATACCTTCAAAACTCCAGAAGACGTCACTCCTGAAAACAAATATTACATCTTGCCACAGCTTCCGTATCCATCCGGCTCGGGGCTTCATGTCGGACATGCAGAAGTCTATACTGCCTGTGATATTTTTGCACGGTTTCAACGAATGAATGGTAAAAAAGTATTGCAAGTCATCGGCTGGGACAGTTTTGGACTTCCTGCGGAAAACTATGCAATCAAGACAAATGTACATCCGAAAAAAAGTACAGACGACGCGGTCAATAATTTTCGTTCGCAGATTAAGGCACTGGGAATTTCGGTCGATTGGGATAGAGAAGTTGGTTCGCATAATTCGGATTATTACAAATGGACGCAATGGTTTTTCTTACTCATGTATAATCGTGGACTTGCGTATCGAAAAATGCAATCGGTAAATTGGTGTGATAGTTGTAAAACAGTACTTGCAAATGATCAAGTGAAAGAAGGGAAGTGCGAGCGATGTGATACGACGATTATTCAAAAAGAAATGGAGCAGTGGTATATCAAGATTACGGATTATGCGGAGCGATTACTTCAAGATATTGAGAAACTTGATTGGCCTGAAGAGACAAAGAAGCGACAGGCGGATTGGATAGGACGTTCGGAGGGAGCGGAGATTCTATTTAGGATTACTTGTGACACGGATACGCGGATGGACGCTGATGTCGCGGATAACGCAGATTTGAGTGTGACTGTTTTTACGACTCGACCCGATACATTATTTGGAGCTACCTATATGGTACTTGCGCCAGATCACGGAATGGTTCATGAGTTGAAAGACAAAATAGAGAATTGGGATGAGGTTGAAAAATATATTTTAGAGACATCTAAAAAAACAGACCTTGATCGTCAAGTTGAAAAAGAAAAAACAGGGGTTGAGTTGAAAGGTATTAAGGCAATTAACCCTGCAACGAATGAAGAAATTCCGGTGTGGATCGCGGATTTTGTGTTGGCTACATATGGGAGTGGAGCTATATTTGCAGATGCGCATGATGAACGAGATTTTGAATTTGCAAAAAAATATAACATTCCTCTAAAAGTTACCATTGAACCAGATGATATAGAATTAGCTGATCACGTAAAAAAATTGGAAGTTTGTTATGTTGGCGACGGGGTTCATTTCAATTCTGAATTTTTGAATGGTTTGCGTAATAAAGATGCAATTATAAAAATAATTTTTTGGCTCGAAGAAAAAGGATTTGGAAAAAGAAAAGTACAATACAAACTTCGCGATTGGTCTGTATCACGACAAAGATTTTGGGGCGCGCCAATTCCGATGTTGCGCAACGAGCAACGAGCAACGAGCAAAAAGCAGTATGTGTTTATTCAAGGGCGCGCGTCCACTGTGGAAGACCTTTTTTGGCCTTGGCTTAAGACTGAACTTGAAAATAGGGGGAATACCGTTGTGGCGCTAAATCTTAAACCATCAGAACCAAAAGCAGACGAACAAGCAAAATTTTTATTGAATAATGTAGAGTTTGATGAAAATACGGTCGTGATTGGGCATAGTCATGGAGGAACTATTGCGTTTCGAATTTTGGAACAATTGAAAAAACCAATTGCAAAATTAGTTTTGGTTGATCCGGTTTTGCGACCAGAATTTAATGATAAAGTTCGCATGGATGTTGAACAGAGCACTAATTGGAAGTTTGATTTTCAGACAATACGTAAAAATAGTCAAGAGACAGTAGTTATCGCAGATGAGCAACATATTGTAATTCCTAAAGATCAAATTGAAGAGCTTAGAGATATTTTTGAATGTCGAGTGGTTTATACAAAAGCACTCGAAAGGCATTTTCAAGCTAAACAAGTCATGGTATTATTATCGCTATCTCGACCCACACAATGACAAAGAATTTGCGTCAAGAGAAAATATTGAATTATGGATGGGTTCTAAGAAAGGTAAAAGTTTATCCACCGAAGCCCAGCAGGGCGTAGGTGGAGTGGATTTTTATTTAGGAGGTCCTGAGCATGTAAACGGCCATTTATTATATTCTCGTTTTTTTACAAAAGTTCTCTACGACGCGGGTTATATTGATTTTGATGAGCCGTTTACCGTGCATCGACATCAGGGTTTAATTCTCGGGCCGGACAATAAGAAGATGAGCAAACGATGGGGGAATGTGATCAATCCGACCGATGTGGTGAATGAATTTGGCGCAGACACGATGCGTATGTATGAGATGTTTATGGGACCGCTTGAAGATGATAAGCCGTGGGATACCAACGGAGTTAAGGGGGTTCGAAGGTTTTTGGAGAAGGTGTGGAATTTACAAAGTAAACTAGATGCTGGAAGCGGGATGCTGGAAGCGGGATTTGAACGGAAATTGCATCAGACGATTAAG
>JACPGR010000017.1 GCA_016182415.1 Candidatus Magasanikiibacteriota bacterium | reverse complement strand
TTCAGAATTTGAAATCGCGCTCGTTATTATGGAAGGAAGCAGGCGTGATGAGCCTGAGTTTGCGTCGATTTTAAAATTGACACAGCATACAGAAGTAGCAGTGGAATTTTGTGGAAGAAAAGATGTCGGATTTATCAAAGACACAGAAACTTTTCCAGGAGTTTTGGCGGTTGTCGATCAGCAAGAAATTGATCTCGAAGACCTTGTCGAGGGACCAATCATCTGTCTTGATAATATCAAAGATCCGGGAAATCTCGGTACAATAATTCGCACTGCTGATTGGTTTGGAATAAAAAATATATTACTTTCAGAAAATTCAGTTGACCCCTATAATCCAAAAGTAGTACGTAGTACTATGGGCTCTATGTTTCATGTACATATTTTTGAAACAGGAAATCTGAAAAAAACACTTAAAAAACTTAAAGAAAACTTTGAATACAAAATTTATTCACTTGATTTGAAGGGTAAAAAATTATCAACACTAAAACCCTCCCCAAAATCAGTCTATATTTTTGGCAGTGAGTCCCATGGCGTGAGTGAGGGGCTTGATGAATTGATCGATGAACGCTATACTATAGAGAAAAAAGGTGAGGCTGAATCGCTCAATGTGGCGATTGCTACAGGTATTCTTTTATCCAATCTCTAAATCTAAAATCCGTTATAATCTGTTTAATCCGTTAAATCTGCTGTTTGGTATCACCGTGATTGGAACAACAGATTTAACGGATTAAACGAATTTAAACAGAATATATACGATTTTTTTATGACCAAAACACGTTTCGCCCCATCACCAACCGGATTTCTACATGTCGGAGGACTTCGAACTGCACTCTATGCATATTTACTTGCTCGAAAAGAGAGTGGTATATTTGCATTGCGCATTGAAGACACTGACCAAGAACGCTTTGTCGAAGGCGGGATTGAAAATATCATTAGCTCACTCAAGTGGGCGGGGATGCATATCGATGAAGGAGTTGATCTCGATGAAAACAATTTGATCATTCAAAAAGGAAACTGTGGTCCCTATATTCAATCACAACGCCTCGAAATGTATCACACATATACAACACAACTTTTGGAACAACAAGATGCATATTATTGTTTTTGTACAAAAGATAGATTGGAGGAAGTCCGCAATTGTCAACAAACCAATAAACTCCCCACAGGATACGACGGGCGGTGTCGTGAAATTGACCCTGCGGAAGCTCAAAAACGAGCCATGGCAGGGGAGACTCATGTCATCCGCATGAAGATGCCAAAAACAGGCTTTACCGCGGTAGATGACCTTGTGCGCGGTCATGTTGAATTCAAAAATGAACTTATCGATGATCAGGTGTTACTCAAAGCAGATGGTTTCCCGACCTATCATCTCGCAGTCGTAGTCGACGATCATTTTATGGAGTTTACTCACGTCATTCGTGGAGAAGAGTGGCTTCCCTCGACTCCGAAACATATTAAATTATATGAAATGTTTGGCTGGGAAAAACCAAAATTCGCGCATTTGTCACTCATGGTAAATGAGCAAAAACAAAAACTAAGCAAACGACACGGATCTGTGAGTGTGCAAGATTTCGTTGAAAAAGGATACGTACCTGAAGCACTTATCAATTTTATTGCCTTTTTAGGTTGGAATCCTGGAGATGAACGAGAAATTTTTAGTCTGCAAGAACTTGAACAAGAATTTGACATGACAAAGGTGAGTAAAGCGGCGGCGGTATTTAATCTTGAAAAATTGAACTGGTACAATAAACACTATATCATGAACCTTTCTATACAAGAACTTGCAAAACGTTGTGAACCTTTTTATCTAAACTCAGGAATCGATATACGTGCTCACGATCTCACAAAAATTGTAGCCTTAGAGCAAGGGAGAGCAAGCACACTCGTTGAGATTGTAGAGCACACCGGCTTTGTCTTCGCAGAACATCTTGAGTATGAGCCAGAACTTTTGGTCTGGAAAAAATCCACTGCAGAAGATGCAAAAGAAAAATTGAGTTTAATTCTCGAATTTTTGAAAAATAAGCCGGAAGGGGAGTGGGCTAAAGAAATTTTGGAACCAACAGTGATAGAGTGGATTGCAAGCAAAGATTTTGGAAATGGAGACATACTCTGGCCAACACGAGTTGCCCTCTCAGGACTCAAAAATTCTCCAGGACCCTTTGAGCTCATGAGTGTTTTAGGGAAAGAGAAAACTATTAGAAGAATTTTGACAGCAATAAACTATATATAGATAACTTAGTCTATTTACACATAATCTTAATTCACCTAATTTCCAATTCACCTAATTCACCTAATAAAATTCTAAATGTAGAAAATTTTGATTTTGAAATTTTATTAGGTGAATTAGAAATTAGACAATTAGATGAATTTTAATAGTTGTGTTATAATTCATTTCATGAAAAAATTATTAACTATTATATCCCTGATTTTAATTTGTGTTCTTATACAACCTAGTTTTGTTGTATCTGAAAATACAGGAGGAAATAAGGCAGAAGTAGATGCGCTCAACCAGCAAATCGCAGAAAAAAAAGAAAAAATAAAACAACTTGAAGCAAGTATTAGTGAATATAAAAAACAAATTGAGGTAAAAAAGAGTGAGGCGGTATCCCTGTCAAATCAGATTGCTATTCTAGACAATT
>JACPGR010000016.1 GCA_016182415.1 Candidatus Magasanikiibacteriota bacterium | reverse complement strand
TTTCCCTTGCCATTTTGGGTGTCTTAAAAAGTTGTTTAAAATAAAGCAATAAATAGCTAATTTTGTATAAAATAGTCAAGAAAAAATAGTGTTTTAGGTGTCCCCGTGGCGAAGTCAGGAAATTGCTGGGACCCCTTCTTGTTTGCGCAAAGAAGATACCAAAAAACCATCCCAATTAATTGGAATGGTTTTTTTGATATATGATACGTGATATGTGTTACGTGCTATGTGAAAATCACTTCGGCACAAACGCTAAGAGTCCTGCAATACGCGCTTGTTTGATAGAATTTGATACGGTACGTTGGTGTTTGGCACAGAGCCCACTTCGACGTCGAGGTTGAATCTTCATATACGAAGAAGTAAAACGACGCAAGGTCTCATTGTCTTTATAATTTACAACTTTGTCTTTATTGATACAGAAATAACATTGTTTTATTTTTTTTACGGGTTGCTTTTGCATACATTATTTTTCAACTTAAAACGGAATATCTTCCACTTTGATTTCATCCTCAACTACGGATCGAGATGGCATCGGACTTTCTTGAGGAAATGACATATCATCTCTCGAATTTACAGAAGGAGCAACTCCACTGCCTCGCGGACCTTCAAGCATAATCAAATTATCCGCAATGATTTCGGTTCGATAGCGTTTGACCCCATCTTGGCCTGTCCAATCTCGAGTTTCAAGACGTCCTTCGATATATACACGACGTCCTTTGCTCAAATACTGTCCTGCAATATCTGCGAGTTTCCCCCACATGACCACATTGTGGTATTCCGGTTTTTCTTGTCTGACACCAGTAGTATCAGTCCAAATGATACTTGTGGCAACACCAAGATTTGCCACACTTTTGCCGGTGGCAGTGGAACGCAGTTCCGGGTCTCGGGTAAGTCTGCCGAGAATAGTTGCTCGATTGAGATCCATACGTTTTTTGTTAGATGAGTTAAAGAAGCTACTTGTATATAATGATATATGATACAATCCTGTTTCTTGTTACAAATCCAAAACTCAAAGCTCAAAATTCAAAAGCACATGCACAATTTGAAATTTAAAATTTTGAATTTAAAATTATTAATTACACTTTGTCGATATCTTGTTGCAAAATCTCATCCAGACGCGCATCAATAGTATCAAGACTTATATCTGTTTGGTTTTTGGCAACGCGTTTTGGTTTCACTTCTGTTATTTTTTCTTCTTCTTTTTTAGGAAGTACTGTCTCTGCTGCTTCTACTTGAACAAAAGGTGCGGGTTCTTTGTCTATCTTTACCTCAGCCAAATGATGGACAATCTGTTCTTGTTTTTTCTGTGCCGTTTTACGCTCAAATCGTCGTTCTTCACGGCGTTCTTCATCACTTTTTTTAGGAGCGCTCAATGCAGTAGGATCTAGCGCAAGCGTGTAGCTATGCTCTTTACTCAGGTCAGAAATCTGTACAATCACACGGAGAAATCCTCCGACGAGACGCACACTTTTTTCCATTTTTTCAAGATAAGTACTTTCAAGATCAAATCTGAAAAGCTGAAAATATCCATATCGGATAAGTTTGATAGGGTATGCAAGTCTGCTTTTACCCATATCTTCCAAGCTCATATTTTGCACATGGTAATTACCAAGTACTTGAGAAATGCCTTGCACCATTGGAGCTATTTCGTCTTCTGACAGCGTACCTGGCAATACGCATAACATTTCATAATGCTTCATCATAAATAAACAGGTTGTTTTTATTAGTGTACCCTTAAAAAACAAAGGGTATATACATATACTAAGCGTAAAAATATTACCATTAATCCCGAGACTATCGACGAATCAGGCATCTGACTATGCAGAATTTGGCTAATATTAGAGCACTCATACCTACACCAAAGGTGGTTTCACTATATCAAGATAGGGCCATGTTGTCAAGTTTTGGCGTTAGTACAAAAAATATGCTACACTATACATAATTCATTCTCATCGTATTATGTTTGTGTATGCTCCCATCAAATTTACTCGACTCACTTCTAAATAAACAATTCAAAATCTCAATTGCAGATCTCAAAACCCATAAAGCCAAAGCTCAAAAAAAACGACAAGAGCTTGAGGAGTATTTGATCGAAACCGAAACAATCGAGGAAGAAAAATTATATCAAGAAGCATCACAAAAACTTGATATTCCCTTTATCGAATTGCGAGGTAAAGAAATTGCAAAAGAGACGCTTGCACTCGTACCAGCACAATTTGCCTCCGCACACCAAGTCATTGCGTTTGACAAAACAAATAATGAACTGGAGATTGCGATGCTTGACCCCCAAGATATTCAAACCATCGAATTTCTGCGACGAAAAACCGGCCTTACGCCAAAAGTCTATATCACCACTCCCAGCGATATCAAAGAAACACTGCGCAAATACCATGCAGACTTGTCGAGCGATCAGGTTATCGTCCAATTAAGCTCCGAGCGGCAAGATGGAAGTCATAAAGATCTCAAAAAAGCAGCAGAAGAATTACCAATTATCAATATCGTCAATTCTGTCTTGGAACATGCGGTCTTTGATGGTGCAAGTGATATTCACATCGAACCGGGTGAAAAAAACGTCGTAGTTCGCTATCGCATCGACGGCATGCTCAAACAAGTGATGGATCTCCCAAAAGAAGTACAAAACGGTATTGTCGCGCGTGTAAAAATTTTGGCAAAACTAAAAATTGATGAACACATGATTCCGCAAGATGGACGATTTAAAATTCTCATCCAAGAGGAACAACTTGCATTTCGTGTGTCCATTATTCCGGTATATGATGGAGAAAAAATCGTGATGCGCTTGCTTCACGAAGGACAAAAACCACTCACACTTGAAGAGCTGGGATTTTTACCACGCATCAAAGAAAAAGTAGAAGAGGCAATCAAAAAACCACACGGTATGATACTCGTCACCGGACCGACCGGTTCAGGAAAGACGACGACGCTCTATTCGATACTTGGTATTTTGAACCAACCAAAAGTAAATATCTCGACCATTGAAGATCCAATCGAATACCATGTATCAGGAATCAATCAAAGTCAGATAAACCCAAAAGCAGGATTTGATTTTGCCAGTGGTCTTCGTGCATTTTTGCGTCAAGATCCGGATATCATCATGGTGGGAGAAATTCGAGACAAAGAAACTGCTGAAATTGCGATCCATGCTGCCATGACCGGACATTTGGTACTTTCCACACTCCACACAAACGACGCACCGACTACTCTGCCTCGATTGATTGATATGGATATTCCCCCATTTCTCGTTGCCTTCACCTCAAACATTATTATTGCACAGCGTTTGGTACGAAAAATATGTGCCTATTGCAAAAAGGAATATAATTTGGAAAAAGGAGAAATCAAAGAACTTGGTAAACTCATAGATACAAAAAAAATACTGGAAATTTGTGAAGAAGAACAAATCAAATTGACAGAAACAGAAAAAAGTCTCGAATCTATGACATTTTTTCGAGGGGAAGGATGTCGACGGTGTGGAAATAGCGGATACAAAGGACGTATGGGAATTTATGAAGTCATGGTGATTGACGACCAAATCACGCGTCTGATCAATTCACGTGCGACTGCGCAAGAAGTAAAAGAATATGCAGTGAAAAATGGCATGAGAAATCTATTTGAAGACGGCATCATGAAAGCAAAACAAGGAATTACAACGATTGAAGAGGTGTTACGTGTTACAAAAGAGTGATGACATTCAAAATTTTGATGATATAAATGGATTAGATTATAGATAGAGATAGATAGAGATAGATAGAGATAGATAGAGATATATTGAGATAAAAAATAAACTAAGATAAAAGCAGAGATTGAAACTAAGCCTATCTCAACTTATCTCAATGTATCTCTATAAATTTTTCACCAAAATCTCAATCTTAGTCTTAATCTATTTTAAAAATAATATCACAAGATTATTCAAAGCAATTATGAGCAAAGAACCTCGACAACTTTCGCCGTTTGAACTCAAACTCAATAATTGGGTTTCGGATCATTTGACGCGGGTGAAGGTGATGGATAAGATTTTTTTCTTGGATCATTTGCGTACTATGATTCATGCAGGGCTATCTCTTGTCGAAGCCTTAAGTGTCTTAAGTAAAGAAATTGAAAACAAACGACTTAAAAAAGTTGTTGATTCTGTAAAAACAGAGGTAGAAAAAGGCAAACAACTCAGTGAAGTGCTCACACTTTATCCAAAAATTTTTCCCCCGATGTATGTGAAGATGATCGCTGCCGGAGAAATTGCCGGCAAGCTTGAAGAAGCTCTTGAACAGATTGTGACGCAAATGAAAAAGAATTATGAATTGACCTCGAGTATCAAGGGTGCGATGATTTATCCGGCTGTCGTCATCTCAGCTATTTCAATTGTCGGACTCATTATGGTGACTGTGGTGTTGCCAAAAATCACCGCGCTATTTGACACCTTTGAGGCAGCCCTTCCACTGCCCACACGGATACTCATCGCGATTACTGATTTTATGAGTAATCCGGTCAACCTAGTATTACTTGTAGTTTTGCTCAGTGGTGGTATCGTGGCATATATATCTGCATTGAAAAAATCACCCAAATTTAGAGATCTCATACACGCACTCAATCTAAAACTCCCGATTGTGAGTCCGGTCATCAAACAAATCAATTTGGCACGTTTTTCACTAACACTCTCTTCACTACTCAAAAGTACATTGCCGATAGTTGATGCAATAGACATTACCGCAGATACGTGCACTAATCTCAAATACAAAAATGCATTACACAATGCAACTGAACAAATAAAAAAAGGAATCCCACTTTCAGAGATTTTATCAATTCATACAAATCTGTTTCCTCCCATGGTCACTGAGATGATTATGGTGGGAGAAAAGACCGGCGAAGTAGATCGACTACTTGAGGAATTGTCAGAATTTTACACACACGAAGTAGACAAAACCATAAAAAATTTTTCGACCATTATCGAACCAGCGATTATCGTCTTACTCGGCTTGGCTGTTGCCGGAATCGCCGTGGCAGTGATCCAGCCGATGTATAGTCTTATGGACAACTTTTAATATATACATGTTTACCAACCCCTTTCCCCATGCCTTTGGCCTTGATATCGGAGACTTGTCTATCAAACTGGTCGAATTTAGAAATGATTCTTTTTTTTCAAAAGGCCCATCTTACAAGCTGATACAGATGCGGTCTATTTCACTACCGCCCGGATTGATTGTGAATGGTGAAATTGTACAACCGGATAGAGTCCATAATTACATCAAAAAACTCGTGGACGGAAGAAATGCCGAAAAAAAATCAGTGAGGAGTCCATGGGTGGTATCCGTGCTTCCCGAACCTCAAGGATTCGTCAAATTGATCAACATTCCAAAACCACTTGCAGACATTATTGAAGATGACGTCATCATTGAAGCAAACAAACATATTCCATTTACAGAATCAGACAAATACTATCTTGACTGGCAAGTAATTCCTGAGCACACAAATGATATAGAAACAAAAATACTTATCACCGCAATACCTCAGTCAATTTCAGATTCCTACACTTCATTGCTTGAGGGTCTAGGTCTTGGGGTTGTCGCGCTTGAGACAGAGGCACTTGCCATTTGTCGCGCCATGGTTACCGCGCAAAAAAAATATGTAAGTGAAGCACGAGCCCTCCTCGACATAGGCTCTACTCGTTCGAGTCTGATTATTTATGATGACAACACCATACAGCTCAGTTCATCATTATCATATTCAGGAGAGCTTTTGACCACGGCACTTGCACAATCACTCAAGATGTCCCATGAAGAAGCTGAACAACTCAAAAAAAGATATGGTCTCGAATTTAAAAATGAAAAAAAAATTTGGGCGCCTCTCATGCGCGAGACCGCAAAATTTGCAGAAGAAATTCGTAAAACAATTTTTTTCTACTATAGTCACTTCCCACATACAAACAGGATTACACATATTACCATGTGCGGAGGCGGAAGCACACTCAAATTCTTGGACAAGGTATTATCTCTTGAACTAAAAATCGAATGCCGTACCGGCAATGTATGGAAAAATCTTTCGCCTTCACAAGAGACGCTCCACGATGAATCTGCGCTTGCCTATGCAACTGCCATTGGGCTTGCATTGCGTGCGGCAGACAATCCATATATCAATCACGATACCATATAGCTATGCTCCCATTACGCAACAATTTACTTTCAACACCAAAAAAAAACCAGCTTGCACGCATGCTTAAGATTCAATTTCTCAAAAACATGCTCGAACTCGTATGTATTATGACGAGTATTGTGGGAATCATGTTGCTCGGTTCACAACGAGTATTGCAAAATTATTTCAGCTCGCTTACTGAGAGCATGGTGTCGGTCCGTGATGAACATGGAGCAGAAATCCAAGAAATTCAACGTATCAATAAAACACTGCGTACGGTGTCAAATATTCAAAAACAGTATTATACATGGACGCCCCTGCTTATATCACTTGGCAGTGCAACTCCACAGGGTATCACACTCAACAATCTATCAATTGATCAAAAAATGAATACAATACGTATCGATGGACACGCCACAAACCGAGAAGTATTTTTGAGTTATCAAGACACGCTCAAACAATTGGATATTATCAAAGAAATCAATTCTCCACTTTCAGATCTTACGAAAATAGAAAATTTTTCGTTCACCATATCCGTCACATTACACTGATACGTATATGAAAATACACCGTACGCTCACACAAAAAATACTTATCCTTATTTCCATAATTTTCGTGGGAATTTTAATGATTGTCTTGCTCGTGATTATCCCATCCATTCGATATATCCATGCCATAAAAAACACCATTGAATTAAATGAATCTAGAATGGAGGAACAGTATCAAAAAATCCGTTTGCTCAAAAAATCAATCAGTGAATTAAGTACTATCAAACATAAGGTGGCGATATTTGATACAGTTCTTATCGCGAGCGGAGATGAGCTGTCTGCAATACGCCTCATAGAAAAACTTGCCGAGACTTATGATGTCTCTCAACAATTCAAATTATCCGGTACCGAAAACACGGATACGCTATCATTTGACTTGAGTGTTACCGGCTCATATTCGCATATTCTCAATTATCTACGCGGACTTGAAACCTTCCCCTATTATGTCAGTATTGAAAAAATGATTTTAACCACGCCACCCAAAGAAAAAACTGAACAAGTTACCATAACTTTTAGTGCAACGTTCTTTCGAGAATAAACATATGCATATCTCATTTCGCAAAACACCAAAAATTATTACTCCTTCATCACAAGAATACAAAAATTTGAGTCGCATCAAACAGCTCAACATGATAAGTCTGCTGGTGATATTTTTTGTATTTAGTATGTCACTATGGTTCGTCTATACTAATATCTACCAAACAATAGGCAAAGTACAAATATTACTTATCACAAACCCAAATATGGGTTTTGAACCTATCAACTTTAAACTCTATACTGATACCCTAGCGGCATGGGATGCACGAACAGCGCTTCCTCCACTCTCTTCTATACGAGACCCGTTTCATGAAGTTAGGGTCACTACGACCACACCGAGCAATACTCCAGTCATGCCAGCATTAAATTCAGTTCAAGGACAATTATAATCTATGCATTATTTATTCATTCTTGGCCATCAACCCCATATCTCCGTCGCCGAACTCAAGGCGATTTTTTCACAATACAATATCTCATATATCACCGAAAAACAAACACCTGAACACTTGTTAATTGAGACGTCCAAAAAACTTGACACCCAAGAGCTCATAGACAAACTCGGTGGGACCATACAAATTGGAGAATATATTTTAAGTACTCTTAGCCCCAAAGAAACAATCATACACGAATTAGGTAAGTGCGACGGAAAAATCCATTTTTCAATTTCCGGAAACAATGCAAAACGTCTTGCACTTGAGATAAAAAAAGAATTAAAAAAAGACGGTAAATCTGTCCGTTATGTCGAGGCAAAAAATACTGCGACAATTTTACACAATAATTTAGTGGACAAAAAATCACATTTTATCATTAGCGGAACTGACGTATTTGTCACAACTGCGATACAAGATATTGAAGATTTTTCCAGACGAGATTATGATAGACCTGGAAGTGATAGCACATCTGGTATGCTTCCCCCAAAACTTGCACGCATTATGATTAATCTTGCGCAAGCTGACACAAGCGCAACACTACTCGATCCTTTTTGCGGTTCTGGAACGATTTTGACAGAAGCATTGTCTTTGGGATATACCAAACTCATCGGTTCAGATTTGTCAACAAAAGCAATTAGTGACACGCGACAAAATATTGAGTGGATGCTCACTGGTAATCCCCCCTTGGGGGGGAGGACAATGGAACAACTTTCGTCCCGAGCTCACTTCGACTTCGATGAGCTCCCATTCGGGTCTGAGCCCCTCAGGGTCGAAGACAGCCGAATCGTGGTGACTCAACGGAACCAAGTCGAGGGATGGGATAATATTCAGTTAATTGAATCCGACGCCACAAATCTCTCAAAGTACATCAACCCAAATTCAGTCACTGCAATCATCTCCGAACCTTACATGGGCAAACCTCTACGGGGCAATGAAACAAAAACGCAGTTACACACACAAGCAAATGAACTTGCAAAACTATATATCAAAAGCTTTGAACAATTTCACAAAATTCTCAAAAAAAATGGACACGCAATTTTTGTTATTCCAAAGTTCAAATTCAACAAAGAATGGATTAGTATCAACTGCCTTGATCAAATTAAGAAAATTGGGTTTGAGCTCGTGCCGTTTGATTCTACGCACGAGTCTCTCCTCTATCACCGACCCAAGCAATTTGTGGGGAGGGAGATTTGGAAGTTTAAAAAAATTTGATATTTCTGATTGTTCATCCACAAAAAAGATTATCAAAAAAACGTGTGCAAATCTGCACACGTTTTTTTATCTCTATATTATCTCTATATTATCTCTATATTATCTCTATATTATCTCTATATTATCTCAACGTATCTCAACAATATCTCCATCTATATATACACCTATTACAACCCACTTTTTCTGTCCTTCTTTAATTCTTCTTCATCTTCTTGACAATCCTTAATTCTCAATATATAATTCGTAATGAGATAAAAAGATGAAATTATCTCATTTAGATTAATTTATTGCACAATAATATGATAAAAGAGACTATTTTAGAACAACAGGCTAGAAAAAATACTCTGCTTAAGGAAACCTACATACCCCGCTATCAGACCGCCCAAATGGAAAAATTACTGGATACTAATTTGATAAAGGTCGTCCTCGGTCCTCGACGAGCTGGTAAATCCTTTTTTGCCACCTATACATTTAAGCCCTCTAAGGCTGTCTATATTAATTTTGATGATGAAAATCTACTCAAAGTCGAAAACTATGATGAAATAATAAAAAATGCATTAGAGGTTTATGGACAAACCAAATACTTACTTTTAGATGAAGTACAAAATATCCCCAAGTGGGAGTTGCTCGTCAATCGTTTACATCAAAACGGATATAATATTTTGGTAACCGGTTCAAATTCAAAATTATTGTCCAAAGAATTAGCCACTCATCTCACAGGTCGTCACCTACCCCTCGAGCTACTACCATTTAGTTTTAAAGAATTTTTACAATACAAAAAATTTACTGAAAATATCAAAAAAATAATGACGGTGGAAAAAAAAGCAGAGCTGTTGAATTATTTAGATTGCTTCATGCGAAATGGGGGCTTCCCTGAGTTGATTATTCACGAATTAAAACCTGAGACTTACCTGACTCCTTTTATAGAATCACTACTTTTTAAGGATGTAATAAAACGATATAAATTAAGAAAACCAAATCATATTTACAATTTGGAAACATATTTAATAAACAATGTAGCCAAAGAATTCACGTATGAGAGATTAGCTAATAATCTTGGTATCCCGAGCTGGGCAACAGTGGTAAAATATATGGCGTATTTGGAAGAGGCATATCTTTTGGTAATCCTCGGACGCTATTCCAACAAAGTTGCACAGCGACTCAAATCACCCAAAAAGGTCTATATGGTAGATAATGGACTCATCACTGCTACCGCGGTACAACTCTCAAAAGACACTGGCAAACTGATGGAAAATTTGGTTTTCACTGAACTACTAAAAAAAGGTCTACGACCAAATATAGAATTATTTTATTACAAAACTCGCAATGACAGAGAAATAGATTTTATTATTAAGCAAGGCACAAAAATCCATGAGCTTATTCAAGTCTGCTACGATGCTTCAAGCTCCGAAGTAAGTAAGCGAGAAACAAAAGCACTACTCGAAGCTCAAGAAGAACTGCACGCAGAAAAATTGACTGTACTTACGTGGGATGAAAAAAAACAAATAGATAATAATGGTGTATCAATAAATTTCATGCCACTTTGGGAGTGGTTGACCGCCTAAATTCTATAAATAAATCTGTTAAATTACTTTACAATTATCTTAATTGATTTGAATGTATATCGGATGATTTTGAGAATCTTCAATCTTTATTCTTGAGTCTTCAAACGTTATTCTTGAGAACGCCCCCCATATTCCCCCGTCTCCGTATTCACGAGTATCTCTTCGCCATCTTTGATAAAAATGGGTGCTTGAATCTTGAGCCCATTATCGAGCTCAATTTCTTTGGTAACATTACCACTACTACTGTCGCCTTTGACCGCAGGTGGAGCGCTCTTTACGATATATTTAATTTTTTTAGGAAGTTGAATCGCAACCACGTTTTCTTCATGCATTGAGGCAATGACATCAAGCCCTTCTTTGAGATACGGTGCGTCGTCCCCGAGTATATCACGAGAAACATCTACGGTTTCATAGGTGTCTTGATTCATAAATGAATATAGGTCTCCTGAGCTATAGAGATATTGCATATTCTGATTTTGCACATGGACTGAGTCTAGGGTTTCACCACTCTTATAGGTGATTTCCATGCCTTTGTCTCCGCCAATAGATTTGAGTTTGCATTTGAAAAATGCCTGACCCTTACCCGGATTGACGAATGAAAAAGATGTCACGACAAAAAGTTGTCCATTATGTCGAATAACTGCACCTTTTTTGATATCGGTTGTGTCTCCCATAGTGTTAAGTTACAAATTACAAGATACAAGATACAAGATACAAACAAATTCTAAATTCAAATTTTGTAATTTTTTATTTGTGATTTATGATTTGTTTGTATCTTGTACCTTGTATCTTTAATTTAATCTTTAATTCTCAAACAATTTAGATGCTGGCAATACTAACACATCGTCAATATTTTTGCAAGATAATACTACCTGAACCAAGCGATCAACTCCAAGCGCAATTCCCGCACATTCAGGCATGGTGTTGAGTGCATCGATAAATTCCATATCTATTTCATATCTGGTTTTGCCCTGCAATTTTCGTTCTGCTTGTTCCTCTTGTAGACGCTTCAATTGCTCGTCTGCGTGAGTAAGCTCACTAAATCCATTTGCAAGTTCAACACCGTCGACATACACTTCAACGCGCTCAGCATAGCCTGGGTGTTCCACTGACTTTTTGGAAAGTGACGCCATCGGTGCAGGATACAAATAAATCATCACCCCACCCATCGTCGCAAGTCGTGGTTCAATTTCGTCCAAAAATATTCGATAAAACAATCCTTCATATTGCTCATCCTCACTGACACTATATCCTTTTTCTCGACAAAGTTCAAACATTTTTTCCGTCGTCAAATATTCGTCTAGATCCACATTCAAAATCTCCAGCCACAATTCTTTCATTGAAACTTTTGTAAACACAAACTCCCGCTTCCAGCTTCCAGCTTCCAGCTTCTCAATCTTTTTTACAACAAACCCTATCATTTTCTCAACCTCTCGCATTAATCTAAATAAATCAGCACCAACGCTGTACCACTCCACCATCGTAAACTCCGGATTATGCATACCACCAAAACTTTCTTCATCTCGAAAACATTTGGTAAGTGAAAAAATATTTCCAAATCCACTAGCCAACATTTTTTTCATCGTATATTCAGGAGATGTGTGAAGATACGCAGTAAACGATTCTCTATGTTCATTATGAAAATCAACTTTCATCGCAGATAAATTTGGTTCCATTCCGGGATGCTTTAATACAAGCGGTGTTTCGACTTCCAAAAAATTTTTTGACCAAAAAAATTCTCGCATTGCTCGAATTATTTCAAACCGTAATTCAAGTTGTTTTTTGTGTTGTGCGATGTGTGTGATGTGGGACATAGTATTCAACACAATATACTAAAATAGTAAATAAATCAACAATAGCTAGGTTTAGGTACGTATTGACTTTAGACCCTATATTATATATAATGATTCTCGTTATGCGGGCATCATATAATGGTTATTATCCCAGTTTTCCAAACTGGTGACAGGAGTTCGATTCTCCTTGCCCGCTCAAGAGCTTGCTAAATTAAGCTCTTTATTGTACACTGTAACAACTATAGATATCGCGGGGTAGAGCAGTCAGGCAGCTCGTCGGGCCCATAACCCGAAGGTCGAGGGTTCAAATCCCTCCCCTGCAACAAGGATTCTCTAAATGGAGATATCCCCAAAAATATTGTAAATATTTGTGAAATTTAGTATAATTATTTATACGAAGTGTTCACAAGATAGCCAATGCGGTAGTAGTTCAGTTGGCTAGAACGCTTCCTTGCCAAGGAAGAGGTCGCCAGTTCGAATCTGGTCTGCCGCTCACAATACATGCACAGTAGTTCAGATGGAAGAACATCCCGACTGAGTTGGGAAGGATACCAGTTCGAATCTGGTCTGAGGCGCTAATGGAGCTTCATAACTCCATGAAAAGGGTTATAATTAAATACCCCTTTACTGTATGGCCATGCAAAATCCGCCTTTTAGGCGGATTTTGTAATATTCTTAAAAATGTTTGATTATTTACTAATAAGCCCATTCCAATCACTCGCAAACTTCGCAAGTCCTGCATCGGTCAAATCGTGTTGAATATTGTATGTATGAAATGATTGATTCAAGTCCACTGTTTCATATGCAAGTTTTTTTAATACTCCCGCATCATATACAAATTCTGCACCTGGCATTTCCAAGCCATGATCCACCCATTCACGAATTATTTTTATCGGCAAGGTAACAATATCAACTTCGAGTCGTAGACATTCAAGCAAATGTGCATAGGTACGCGCACTCGCAGCGAGCAACTCGATATGCCCATCACTAGTTGCAAACATGCGAACCATATTTTGGATAAAATTCATACCGTCCTCTCCTCGATCATCCAGTCGCCCGATGAATGGAGACAAAAATACATCACCTTTACTTCGACCCTGTGTAGCACTATACACAGAGGCGCCTTGCTCTTGTGAAAAACACAGCGTCATATTGAGTCGCACACCTTCCTGCGACAAAATTTGGGCAGATTCAAGACCTGATTTCGTAATTGGTAATTTGATATGTGCATTTGGAATCCAGGTGTTCATAGCATGTGCTTGGGCAAGCATCTCTTCAACGCTCGTGTGTGCATCAGCATACACTTCTACCGAAACAGACCCTTCAGGGATCATGTCCGAAATTTCAGTTACCACTTTTTTATAAAATTCATTAATATCTTGCAAACTTAGTGCTTCACCTACACCCAATTTTTTTTTCAGTTCAGGATTTTTTGCAATAAGACTGGGGTTGGTGGTTTGCCCTTCAAGAAACCCAAGTAGCTCAAGCGCTTCTCTAGTCTCTTGTGGATCTCCGCTGTCGAGGAATATTTTTGTTTTTAGGTTTACTGGTCGGGACATATGCTGATATGAATGAAAAATTAAGATTGAAGATAGTATAGGACTTGGGAGGAAAATAATTAAGTATAAAAAACTTCATCTTTAGAAGAAAGTTTTTTGTCGAGATTGTGAGACGATGTTGGAATACAGTTACTTAATTTTTGCTAACAACCTCAAAGTTGCTTCTACTGAAGGATTATCTGTGGACATCAATTTCACCCTGCTACTATAGGTGTCCAAAATTGGCGTGATAAATTCATCTGCCCATGAGGGAGTAAAGGTCACTACCCCATCAAAATCAATTTCAATTTCTTCAGTATCAGGCACAGATTGAAGTGTGGAGAGAAAAGCGTTATAGGCCTCTTTGCCATCTTGCCTCGATGTTAAGGTCGTGCCAAATTTATTTAATTGGATAATCATATCTGTCAAATTAAAATTTAATTAAAGCTATACACCCGGAATAATTCACATCACTATTTTTAATATTCAATTTTTCTGATCCTTGTGTAATCCATAATTTAGCGCTACCCGAATAAAACTCAATACTAAATAAGCTATTATCCACAATAACTTGTCTGACAAATTTCAATCCGTTTCCTCTTGCCTCGGGTTTTCTGCTAGAAATAATTTCAGTAAACGCAACCTCCAAAGCTTCTGCATCATTGTTCAAACTTGGTTTTACTTTTCTCAAGGTTTTCAAAATGCCCTGACCACGATCCGCCAAAACAATTTGTTTTTTATTGATATCATACGCAAAAAAGATTCCCCGTATATCTGTCCAATTACCTAGGTTATGGTCATAAGAATTATTTCCAATCTCACCAACTATCGCAGTAATTAAAGGAAACGTATTTTTAACTTCGTCTATTTTTGACAAATCTTTTTCCAATCTACCTAAGCGAGCTTTAAATATCAGTGAGTCAGGGCAATAATATTCTGGTGCGGGTAAAACTGGTAAACTTGTTACCCAATTTTTTGCAATAGCAAAAACATCCTGAAGATATAATTCAATTATTTCTCGAGGATAATAACGATAACCATTTTTTTGTTGTCGCACAGCTTTTAGTTTCCCATTTTTATCCCAACGACGCAATGTATCGATTGATACATTTAAGAGTTTAGCTGCCTCGTTTATTGTTATATAACCAGAATTCATATTTTTAATCTATGCAAATTTATTAGCAACCTATACAAATAACATATCATACAATTATAATCTATGCAAGTCTCCTATCAACCTATGCATAAAATAGCCCTATTTAGACAAAAAAACTTCCATGATGTTCTCACCGATTGACAAAATACCGGGTGCTTCTATACTACATATATCATTATTATTTATTAAAAAAAATCATATGAACATACAAAATAAAAAACTCACTGTGGGAATCTTGCGAGACTGTGGAATAGGACTCATCATTTTTGGGATTCTATCCGGATTTTCTTTCCGCGTCACTTCAGAGGGCATACAAAATTTCAGTTATGACGCAGGTACAGAATCTTTATTATTATACCTCTTAGGGATTGCATTGGTCATCACATCAATCTATCTCAAAAACACATGGCTTTCTGAAAATAGGTACGACCAAATTGATGAAACCGAAAAAAAAGAAGGGCTACACCCCTCCATACATAGCCAGTAGCCAGCATCTCCAAATAAAAAACCTCCATTAAAGATAGACTCTAAGCTCAACATAGCAACTAGTACTCCCTCAACTTAATTTTGCTGGTTTGAAAATATTATGATATACTATACGCGTAATTCTTTTCACAACAAATATGAAAAAGAAAAAACGCCAACCAAAAAATATCATTAGGCTTTCAAGCCGGGAAAAGTGTCGACTGAGAGAAATAACTCGAAAAGGCAGGCATTCGGCTCGAGTAATCAAAAGAGCTCAAACACTGCTTAAGAGCGAACAAGGAATGACTGATAAAGAAATAGCCGGTCAAATCGATGTGACCATCAGTACCGTTGAAAGAATCCGCTATCGTTTTGCCGAAGGCGGAGTAAAGAGAGCTGTGTTCGACGCTCCTCGGCCGGGACAGCCGGAAAAGCTTGATGATACAAACGAAGCCTATCTCATTGCCACCGCGTGTAGCGATGCACCGGAAAGCGTCGATCATTGGACGCTGGAACTGCTGAGGGAAAAGTTAATTACAGATAAAAAAGTAAAAATTTCCACCACCGCCATCTGGCTTCGCCTTCGAAACCACGGTGTTAAGCCGTGGTTGGAAAAAAATGTGGTGTATTCCTGAAGTGACGCCGGAGTTTGTGGAAAGAATGGAAGATGTGTTGGCACTTTACGAAAAGCCCTATAATCCCAAGGAACCAGTAATCTGTATGGATGAAAAAAGCAAGCAACTTCTCGCGAACAAACGGAAATCCAAGCCGGCCAAAGCCGGAAAACCAAGAAAAACAGACTATGAATACAAAAGAAGCGGGACTCGCAATATCTTTCTAGCTGTGGAACCGAAAGCGGGATTTAGAAAAGTCAAAGTTACCCAACATCGGAAAAAACCCGATTTTACCAGATTTATCAAAGAGCTAACCGCGATTGATCGGTATCGTGAAACTGAAAAGATCCACGTCGTCGTCGATAATCTCAACACCCATTTTGAAAAATCTTTTTATGAGACATTTTCCCAAACGGAGGCTGATCGCATTGTGAATAACCCTGTGAGTCCCTGCGGGGACATCACAGGGCGTCAGAGCTGTTTAGTTGGTTTATGATAATTCAAACAGTTTCAGTTGTTTAGTATCTTCGTGCCGACCTTGATTCTCAATGTATTTTATAATGACATATTTATCGCCCTTCCCACTCGCCTGAGTATTTTGGCAAAAATCGACATAAGATATGTACGTGATTCTTATCAAATCCAATGTGGCTAATTTCTATGGCATACCGCTCTTTAAATCCTTTGAGTATCTCGAGAATGATGCGTTCTGTGCGATCGTTAAAGAGTGACTTTCGATATTTTATGGTCAATTGAATATGATAGTAACTTTCTGATACATGGTGATACCAATGCCAGATGTCTCCCTCAAGTTTCGCTATTTTATCCTTCGTTTTCATATCTGTGCAGTATAGCACAGTTTTTGGTAATTCAATGTCTTGTGTACATACACGCGCGCGGCAATTCATCCCTGTGAGTCCCTGCGGGGACATCACAGGGAGTTCTTGCCGCTATTCCTTAAAAATAAAAAACACCTGAGTAATTACAGATGTTTGTATGAATACTATTGGTCAACTAGGAATTTTTTTCAGCCAAAAATTTGGTAACTGCGTGTGGAAGAGTGACATTCGCACTAAGTGGAATTTTGGTAAATGCTTTGCGTGTATGTTTTTTGAAATATTCCTTGAGTAACACAATTGAAAATCCATACGGTTTCATGTCTTTCATGCCAAGTAATACCGCAGTTCCGGAATCGATAAAATACCCAACTGTTTTTGCCTTAGGATTTGTGGTGATGATTAGCTCATCTGCCTGTTCATCATAGCCTATGTAGAGATTTTTTTCCGCCATATAATTGGATCACCTTTGGAGGTATTTAACACATAAAAACACGTACGAAGTTCAAAATCATGATCATAAATCGGACTTGCTACTACCATGAGAAAGAACAATTCATTGATGCGTCTGAAATATAATAAACTTTGTGTATCTTTCTTGCTACGAGCTATAAAATCTGGATTACTAATCGTTTGTTCAATATCACGCTGTTTTCCCTTAAGTTCAGGATGTCGACGATAAATATGCCCGTGTATTGTAGAGCGTTGGATATGAACAATATGTTGTAGTGGATCAATAAATCTTTTCATATATACTATATCAAAAGATATCCGTATTGTCAAAGTAATGGTACTTAAAGAAGTATACATATATTTGATTAAATGAGCAAATTATTATTATGAATGACTAAACTACAGTTGCGCGAATCTCCAAAATGTCCTATCATTTCTAACATGACACCACGTTATCAGTTTACAGAATCATAAAACACTAAGGACACTGATCTTGCATCCCGACTCAGTCGGGAATCTCTCTCCGCAAAATGAGTATGCCTAATGTTTTCTCTGTAAGCTGATATCGTAGTGTGATACAAAAAATCCCGACGTATAAGTCGGGATTTTAGTTTTAAAAATTATTTTGAAATAAATCAGAGTGGAAACCAATTATTTCATACAAGGTATCTGTTCTATATCGAATACAGGCTTTTGTGTAGTATGTTTGGCCTCATGAATGGCTGATCGAAGAATCTGTGCTTTTTTTGGATTGAATTGATATGGGCTGTGCAAATTAAGAGGTAGAGTTTTTGTTTTTATGATTTGTCGACAAAACATCTTAACCGCTGTACTCAAATCAAGACCTAAGTCGTCAAGAATTTTTTGGGTCTGTTTTTTGGTTTTTAGATCAATACGTACTTGCAATTGGGTATTTTGTATATTCATAAATTGTTTGGTTAGAAGCAATTTTGCTTTTACATATAGTGTAATACATTTGCAATACTTTGTCAATACATGCTTATATAGATTTTTTTATTGTCAGGCGTTAATGAACGACTCTGTCAGCTTGCTGTAGTGTCATTCATTTCTTTGAAAATTAACAAAAAAGTATATAAAGAATAGTAATTTTGAAAGGTTGAAGATTTTATCTGAAGGTATTGATTATACTATTTGGGGGTATTTTTTAGCCTTTTTATACATACTTTACAAAATCATAGCATATTTTGTATACTAGACATATCAAAATAGTATATAATTCCGCTATGCAATTGTCATATATATCTGATTTGACAAAATTATAATTTCAATGCTACACTAAGCCTACAATCACAAAAACATCCGAGCCGTCATCAGCGGTGAGTTGCCAGAAGAACGCGTTAATTTCGTTGACGTCAGTAGACCTGGTCAGGTAAGCCTGTAATAGCTATATACCACGTGTTTTTTACGTGGTCAATGAAGCACCAACGCAAGGTGGTACCGTCCGAATTTTTGGGCCCTTGCGGAGAGGTGTTTTTTTATATACGAATAATATTATGCTAATCAACTAATATACTAATGCAACTAATGACTACAAATTTTCTCCGAAGCATATTTGCAGTCATTAGTTGCATTAGTATGCATTCGTATATTAGAATAATAATTTGTATGAAGAAAAAGAAAAAACCACAAATGGGATTACCGGAAAAATTTGTTTCGCGACTGCAAGAGTGTTGTGGTGTTTCAGTTGCGCGAGAAATGGAAAAGAGTTTTGTGGAGCGATTGACGACGTTCCGGTTGAATAACATTAAAGCACAAGAGCACGAGAACATTAAAGCAAATTTATCTGCGCAGGGATTTCGTTTGAAAAAAGTATCATGGTATCTCGATGCGTTTATTTTGGAAAATAAAAGTAAACGTGATCTTACTGATACACAAGAATATAAAGATGGGAAAATATATATCCAAAGTCTTGCAAGCATGGTGCCACCGATTATTCTTGATCCAAAACCAGGTGAGAAGATTTTGGATTTGACTGCGGCGCCGGGGAGTAAGACTTCGCAGATTGCGATGATGATGGAGCGGACGGGTGAGCTGGTGGCGAATGATGTGAATAAGGTGCGGTTTTTTAAGTTAATGCATAATATGGAGTTATTAGGGGTTAGTGGTTCTGAGGGTGAACCTCACCCCCACGTAAAATGGCCTGCGGACCATCACGTGGCGGGCGCCTCTCTCTTGGAAATAGAGGGGGGAAACGACGATGAATCTTCTAAATGGAACTTTCGTCTACGAATGGAACATGGTTCTAAACTCTGTAAAGAATTTTCAGAATATTTTGATAAAATTTTGCTCGATGCGCCGTGTAGTGCGGAGGCGCGGTTTATTATCGGACAACCAAAGACATTGGGCTTTTGGAGTGAGAAAAAAATAAAAGATATGGCGTATACACAGCGACAACTGATGCTTTCGGCGTGGGGAGCCTTGAAACCGGGGGGAGTCATGGTGTATTCTACCTGTACGATGGCGCCGGAAGAAAATGAAATGCAGGTATCGAGATTGCTCGAGCGAAATCCAGATGCCGAGCTTATGGATATTGAATTGTCTTCACTCAAGCATTTGCCTCCGGTGAAAGCATGGAAGGGAAAAGTGTTTGACCCGACAATAAAAAAGACTTTGCGTATTATGCCGACAAAAGAGATAGAGGGGTTTTTTGTGGCGAAGATTAGAAAGCGGGTATAAAAGAGATACCGTAGAGATAAGATAGAGATAAGATAGAGATAAGATAGAGATAAGTAAAAAAGATGGTTCTTCGTAAATTATTGTGGGTACCTAATTCCAATCCCGTAAGGGATGGAATATATTAGGCAGGCACTTAAGTGCCTGTATTGCGTATGTTGAATGAATGAGTACCGTTAGGTACGATATAAATATGCACACCTTGCTTTTTTATGTCGTGCCTAACGGCACTCATGATTGTACCATATCTTACCAGGCACTCACGTGCCTGGCTAACATATATCGCCCTTACAGGGCTTTGTATACAAATTTGGTGGTTCACCATAGTAAGCTGTTAGAGCTTT
>JACPGR010000018.1 GCA_016182415.1 Candidatus Magasanikiibacteriota bacterium | reverse complement strand
GCAGAGTTCATTCAAATTGAAAATAATGTCGTACAATTTAGTGTACCATATGATTTCCATCGAGAAAAACTAATGGAAAAAATAACGAAAGAAAAAATTGAATTAATTTTAAGTAATTTATTTGGGTCAATAGTTTTGATACATATCACTACAAAAACCCCTGTAGACGAACATACCCAAAATCCAGAATTACAAAGCCTTGCAATAGCTTTGGGGGGACAAGTCATATAAATTTAGACTATAGATGAAAACATCTACTAAAAAATATATTGCTACCTTCATTTTGGTTAGCACAATACTACCGAAGATTGTTTTGGCACAAAAAAATCTGCCTGTCCCATTTTTAAGTCAGGTGCCAGATGGAAAATGGGTAGAACCATGGGCAAATGCGTGTGAAGAAACCTCTACGGCGATGATTGATTTTTTCTATCAGGGATATGCAAACAACACAATAGATATACAACGCGCAAAAAAGAAAATTCTCGATATTGTCTATATGGAAGACATATATTTTGGGTGGAATAAAGACACCAATGCCAAGCAAATGGCAGATATTATCAATTTTTATTTCCCATGGGAAGCATTTATTGTAAAAAATCCCACACTTACCCAACTCAAACATGAAATAGATGTGGGGCACCCCATCATCCTCCCTGTCCAAGGCAGAGATCTCCACAATGCGTATTACAAAGCTGAACTAATAGATTATCATGTCATTGTCATCTCTGGCTATGATGATGAAAAAAAAGAATTCATCACGCAAGATCCTGCAACACCCAATGGTCTTGACTACCACTACACATATGATACAATCATGACCGCAATGCATGATTTTTTACCCAATGACAAAACATACAAAGGAACAAAACTTGCAGTTTTCACCACACCAAATCTAGTCAAGACAAAAAATAGTGATACAGATAAAGATGGACTTACAAAAATTGATGAAATAAATTATGGTACAAGTCTATGGTCAAAAGATACAGATGGAGATGGCTATAATGACGGACAAGAAGTCCAAAATGGATATTCACCAACAGTATCTGAAACAAAATTGAAATCTGGAGACCTTATCAAAACTGCACATAAACCTGATGTGTATGTACTTGAAAATGGCAAGATACGAAAGATTTCGTCTATGACTATTTTCAATATGCATGGATGGGATGAAACCCAAATATTTGTAATTAGTGATAAATTTTTTGAAAAATATATAATTGGCGATGTGATTGGATACGTAAAAAATTTATATTCGGGAATCGTTCCGTCTAATTGGGCGGAGACAACAGGTTCTGATTCTGGTTCATGAATCCAAAAAACTAACATTCGGGGATCGTCTAACGGTAGGACAACAGGTTCTGGTCCTGTTTATCGGGGTTCGAATCCCTGTCTCCGAGCTATGTATTATGTCTATTAACGCAAAAAAATATTAAGCAACAAGTCTATTTTACTTTCCTACTGCGATAGTATATAATTTAGAATATATGTCCTAATTCTAATCTATGTACCCTATGCCTATACCCAAACAAATCCAATTTTCACTAAAAATGTTGCTTGTACTTCTTACAAGCGTAGCACTCATCGGCGGAGCCCTAATCTTTGCAGGAATAAAATCCATCTCATGGGCGCTACAGTCTTATTCGAATTGGTCTAGTCAACATGTAGAAAAATTTACTTTTGTTGATAGCATACAAGAATTCTTTACCAAGCCTATCCCAAAAAATATATTACCCTTGCAAGTAATAGATGAACAATCACAAGTAATTGAAGTGGTCAAAAAAGCTTCTCCTGCGGTTGTTAGTATCATCGCAACTGCTGAAGTACCCACCTTTGAAACATATTTTGGAGACCCTAGTCTAAATTTACCTGAAGAACTCATGCCCTTTTTTAATATTCCAATTCCACAACAACGTCAAAATGGAACACAAAAACAACAAATTGGCGCAGGGACAGGATTTTTGGTGTCTGAAGATGGGTATATTGTTACCAATAAACACGTCGTCGCGGATGAAGACGCCGAGTATACTGTCTATTTGAATGATGAACAACATAAAGGCGAAAAAATCATCGCACAAGTTTTGGCGCGAGATCCAAACAATGATTTAGCAATTATTAAAATTGATAAAACCAATCTCCCTTATTTATCATTTGATGATTCAAGTGAATTACAGGTAGGACAAACCGCGATTACGATTGGATACGCACTAGGAGAATTTGATAATACCGTAAGCAAAGGTGTTATTTCAGGCTTGTCTCGTACTATTACCGCCGGGGGTGGAGGTCTTGGATCTGAAACACTCAAAAATTTGATTCAAACTGACGCTGCAATCA
Organism: Candidatus Magasanikiibacteriota bacterium; assembly: GCA_016182415.1. Taxonomy (GTDB): domain Bacteria; phylum Patescibacteriota; class Patescibacteriia; order Magasanikbacterales; family UBA922; genus JACPGR01. The sequence continues at coordinate 16,422 of JACPGR010000018.1, read as the reverse complement.
ATCCGGGAAACTCTGGGGGGCCAATGCTTGATCTAAATGGAAATGTAATTGGCATAAACGTCGCAATGGCAAGCGCGGAAAATATCGGATTTGCGATCCTGGGCAATGAAGCTCAAAACGCATTTACTCAAGTACAAGAAACTGGGAGTATCCCAAAGAAAGAACTTGCATACTTGGGTGTGCGCTATGTACTTATCAACGACCAAATTCAATCTCAAAATAATCTTTCGTATGACTATGGCGCGCTCGTAACTCGAGGAGAGACGATGAATGATCTTGCCGTAATCCCTGGATCCCCGGCAGATAAGGCAGGCATCATGGAAAACGATATTATTCTTGAAATAAACGGAAAAAAAATAAATAGCAAAAATCAATTATCTGACCTTATTGCCGCATTCAAACCGGGCGATGATGTCATGATAAAAATATTTCATAAAGGGGACGAGAAAGAAGTTTCGGTAAAATTGGAGAAGAACTAATGAAATTTCAAATACCAAACAGCACATACACTCTGTGCTGTTTTTATATAGTTGACAATATATTTGACAGTGTTGCAAAAATATCCATCATAGTGTAGTATCTACTTTAAAAAATACTTAGATATGCTACAATACGCATGTATGCTCAAGCGAATATTTTTTCTCATGGTTATTTTACTCGTGATATCTGTTGCCGCATATGTGATGCTACGTGGATTTTTTTGGTTTAAATTGCATGCCGAAGTTCGAGCCACAGAGCAGAAGCGAAATGCCCAAATCGAGACAGTATTAGAAAGCCGCAAGACGATAGATACAAATTCCAAAAATCCATTTGGCGATGATGAACGAGTAAAGGTGTTACTTATTGGTCTTGATAAACGGGTCGGACAAACCCATGGGCATTGCGATGCCATACAATTCGTAGACATTGATAAAAAAACAAATTCTGTAACTATTACTGCTGTCCCTCGCGGAACCTACTCTCCGCTTCCTCCGGGTACAGGCGTTACTTCCTCAGATTATTATGTGTCAAATGCGTGCGGTCTGGGCGGACTTGCATATGGCGTAACGCAAATCGAATATATTCTTGGAGAAAAAGCAGATTATCTGGTTGTTCTTGGATTTTCAGAAATGCTTGGCATATTAAGAACACTCAAGCTTCCAACAACCGAAACACTCCAATGGCTTCGCCAACGCCAAGGTTATGCCATAGGCGAGCCACAACGTGCTCGAAACCACTCCATGTTCATTAAGCAAACCATGATTCAATACATACCGGAAAAAAATTCAAAAATTGATACTGCACTTCAATACATTATGTATCGAATGGTGCAAACTGATCTGTCATTTGATCAAGTAACACAAATTGTCACTGCACTATCTGAAATGAATTTGAAGACAAAACCTGAAAATATCACTCTTGCAATGCGCCCTGCATATACGGTACAAGACATCCCCTATGATTCTGAACACTTAAACGAAAATTTGAGTAAAATGCTTGATCCAATTAAACATTTACTCACCTCTTCATACACGGGAATATCTGAAGAACAAATTCAGTCAAAACTCATGGAGACTATCAATTCCAAAAAAAATGAGCCTGAATTTATTGCATGGGCCTTTGATAATGATATTTGGCTTCAGATAGAAGATGATGAGATACGCAAACAGACGCAATTTGAATTTTTGGAAAATAAACTTGCGTTGATTGAACAAAAGGAAAATCGAAAAGCGCTCATTGCGGATTATATTTTGGAAATGCAATATATTTCCGAAGATTGGTGGGCAGATAAAGGGAAAAATTTGTTGGAGAAAGAAATATAATAAAATTCACCTAATTTCTAATTATCTAATTCACCTAATAAAATTCTAAATAACATAATTAAATTTGAAATTTAGATTTTTATTAGGTGAATTAGAAATTTACTATTTAGTGTATCTCAATTATCTTATACTCAATCTCTTTTCCACCTAATACAAGCTGTACACGTTCCCCCGCTTTCTTTCCCAGCAATGCAGATCCAATCGGCGAATTATGCGAAATAATTCCTTTTGTGGGATCACTTTGAGATGAACCCAAAATCTGATACATTTTTTCCACTCCATCCACTTCGACAGTAACTGTATGCCCAATTTCAACTCTATGAGCATGTACAGGTTTTTCAATAATTTCCGCATGTTTGAGTTGGTTTTCAATCGTCAAAATGCGATTATGTATTCCTCGCAGACGACTTTTGGCAAGCTGATACTCGACGTTTTCTGAAAAATCTCCGAGCTCGGCAAGTCGTGAAACTTCTTTTGCAGCTTGTGGTCGGCTTGCATACAATGTATTCAACTTTTGTTTAAGTTCACTAAATTTATCCGCTGTCATAAGCGGATCTTGGGTTAAAGCGCCAAATTTCCCGAGTTTTCTAATAGGTGTACGCATATACGTGATAGATTATATCATACCATTTTTTTATATTTTGACAAGCCTAACAAATAGTTGGTCTCTTTATTTTTTTGTTTAATTATGCTAAAATTAATTTCGTCTCCAATCCCCTATGCATATACTAGATGGAAAACTCATCTCACAAAAAATATTAAATGACACTAAAGGTGAGATTAGTAAACTCAAAAAACAAGGCATTATACCTAAACTTGCAGTAGTGTTAGTTGGCGAACATAAACCGTCACAAACCTATGTGAGAAAAAAACAACAAGCGGCCGAGAATATTGGTATGAATTTTGAATTACACAAATTTCACGCCAAAATTGGAAAAAATGAACTCATTAAAAAAATTATCAAAATTCAACAAGACAAAAAATTGAACGGCCTAATTGTACAACTTCCACTCCCCGAACCGCTGTTTACCACAGAAGTCTTGAATGCAATAAAACCAGAGCTTGATGTGGACTGTATGACAGATATAAACTTGGGCAAACTTGTGATGAAGACAAATACGATTACCCCACCGACTCCTGAAGCAGTATGTGCAATTTTAAAAGAAATTGACGTAGACATACGAGGAAAAAATGTTGCGATCATTGGCGCAGGAGCACTTGTAGGCAAACCACTTTCTATAGTTTTGTTAAATAAAGAAGCCACTGTAACCACTGCAAATTTTTTTACCAAAAACTTAAAAAAAATATGTCTGAGTGCGGATATTATCGTGAGTGCAGTCGGGAAAAAAGATTTGATTCGAGGAAATATGATCAAAAAAGGTGCAATCGTGATTGATACGGGAATAAGTTTCGTGAAAGGCAAAATGTATGGGGATGTCAATTTCAACGAAGCTTTAAAAAAAGCAAGTTATATTACGCCAGTGCCTGGAGGTGTGGGGCCGATTACCGTTGCATTATTACTCAAAAATGTCGCCATACATGCAAAAAAATATCGAACCTAGTCTATCAAACATAAAAAAATGGTCTACTCTATTACATATAGATAACCATTTTTTTGTTTTATTTATTTTCCTTGTCACTGCGCTCATTATCTATTATCCAATTTTTGATTTTACTTTTTTTCAAGATGACTTCGTATGGATCTCTCATGCAAAAGATATTTGGGGAGGATCTGCACAAATATTTACACTCAAAATTTCACATTTTGTGATGCCGATGGTATATGGATATTTTGCACTTGCATTCAAGATATTTGGATTACATAGTACATTTTTTTATCTGGTAAATATACTCATTCATGTAATGAATAGTTATCTACTATTTTGTATCATAAAAAAACTTTTACCTCAACATATCGCATTTTTTTCGAGCAGTATTTTTTTAGTATTACGATATCCACTTGAAGCAGTATCATGGATTAGTGCAGTGACCGTACTTCTCACTACATTGTTATTATTACTTGCAGGTCTATCGTGGATTTATTTTGTTGAATCCAATCTCAAATTATATTATGCTCTGACATTTATTTTTTGTATCTTACTTATCTTTACCAAAGAATGGTCAATACTTGTGATTCCATTTTGTATACTCTTCTATATACTTATTCAACTAAAACGACAACAACCAATTTGGAGTAAAAAATATTTTTTGTATTTTTTACCTATACTTATCATGTTTGGAATATATCTAGGATATGAATCTGTACTCCAACGTGAATCAAGTGTACTCATCACACAAGGATTTTATATGATAGGCTGGCATGCACTACCAAATTGCGTCAACAACATCTTACTCACATTCATACCATTTACCAAATTAGTCCACGCAGAACCGATGGTATGGCTGACTGCATCTACTATCTTTCTCATCACTGGTCTTGTAGCAGGATTATACATATATATAAAAACAAAAAATCCACTCGGGATAGGACTTGTGTGGATGATCATATCTTTTATCCCCACATCATTTTTTACCTGGGATCCGTATGTAAGTCGATACGCATATATCCCCACCATTGGAGCTGTATTATATATCGGATATGGGCTCAAAATTCTGCAGGATTTAAAACTTAAAAAATGGATTATACACATCGCGTACAGTGTGTTACTAGTCTACGGTCTAGTAAATATATTGTTTACGCATAGAGTATTACACAATCTATACAAACCGATACATGATGAAAATAAACTGTTTACTGAAGCACTGTATCAAATTGAACCTCGTTTACAAAAAAATGAAGATATCGCGATATATCACATCACCCCACACAAATTTTTTATTTTGCCAGAAATACTTCACACACTCATTGATGTAGACCCACAGAAAATTCACGTGCCACAAAATATTGAGGAATGTATGAAATATTCCCAATGTCTTTTTTGGAATTCTGAAACAAAAATAATAGAATTACTATGAGCAAAAAAATTATTGTTATCCCGACATATAATGAACAAGAAAACATTGAGAAACTAATCAGAAAAATTTTTGCGCTCCAAATTTCAAATTTGGAACTTTTGATTGTGGATGATAATTCTTTAGATGGCACTGCTCAAATCGTTGGGGAACTTGCAACAAATTTTCCTGTTCATCTCATCACACGCGCAGGAAAAATGGGGCTTGGTTCTGCATATATTGCAGGATTTCACCAAGCGCTCAAGCTTGGAGCGGATTATATTTTCGAAATGGATGCAGACTTTTCTCATGACCCTGATGATATTTCACGTATGCTTGAAGCGATAGAACACGCTGATTTGGTGATAGGCTCACGTAAAGTACCGGGTGGAAAAGTAATCGGATGGAATATGCGCCGAAAAATTCAAAGTAGTGGCGCGATGTGGTTTTCACGAACACTACTTGGTCTTAATGCAAAAGATGTGACTGCAGGATTTCGATGTTTTCGACGAACTGTACTTGAGACACTTAATCTTGATGCGATCACAAGCAATGGATATGCATTTCAAGAAGAATTATTATATCGTACACAAAAAGCAGGATTTCGAATTTCTGAAATTCCAGTCATCTTTATTGACAGACAAGAAGGAAAATCAAAACTGAGTACAAAAGATATTATAGAATTTTTTGTAGTGATGATAAAGTTGAAATTTAAAAATTAAAAAAATCGTAACTACTCAGCCCGCTTTATTCGTGAACGCAACTCTATCCCCGCCTTTCTCTTTCTGAAGAGAAGGGAGACACGTGAACCTGTATTTCCCCTCTCTTCAGAAAGAGAGGGGTGAGCCCGTAAAGGCCACGCGGTGGCCACGTGCCACTTTGCGTGGGGGTGAGTTGCGTTCAGTAAAGTGGAGTGAGTAGTTACAAAAAATCCAGATTAACGCTGGATTTTCTGTAAAATATTTTCTAATTCTTCTATCGAACTTACTCGAACGAGTTCGGCTCGTATCTCTTTTATTTCTGGAATCTCAAATCCAATTTTATTAGTTTTGAAATACCATGCAAGATGTTTTCGAAAGGTCATCATTCCCCGTTCACCATACTGCGCCACATGTAGTCTCGCATGTTCGAGGACAATCTTAATTCGTTCATCAAGATCAATGGTCAAATATTTTTCATTATTCATTTTTCGTTTTTCATTTTGCACAGCAAGACTAAAAAACCACGGGTTTCCAAGTGCCCCCCGGGCAATCAATACCCCATCAGTCTTCGTCTGTTCCAAAGCTTTCCACACCTGAAATGGCTCATGAATATCACCATTTGCAAGCAGTGGAACTGTCGCAATTTCCTTTGCCTGAAAAATGCGTTCCCAATCGCAGACTCCGCTATAGCCTTGTGTTTTTGTCCTTCCATGAATCGTAATGAGATCTACGCCGGCTTCTTCGATAATTGGAATAAATTTTTTAAATTCATCGGGGTTACTCCAGCCAAGACGAATTTTTACTGAAAGTGGCATATCTCCAATCGCCTGTTTTACTTCTCGAATAATTGCAGATGCGCAATTCGGATCTTTCATGAGTGCACACCCATTGAAATTACTTGTGATTTTATAGACCGGACAGCCCATATTGATATCAATTCCTTCCGGATGCGAATGTTCCATCACAATCGATGCGGCTCTTGCCATAGTCAAAGGATCTGCGCCAAAAATCTGCTGTACAATCGGGCGCTCTGCTTCGACAAAATCTGTCATCCCAAGCGTCTTTAGATTATCGCGGACAAGTGCTTCTGCACTCACCATTTCTCGAAAAACGACATCAGCCCCACCAATTTGTCTGACAATTTGACAAAACGCCGAATCAGTCATGTCTGCCATCGGAGATAAAGCGAGGATTGGTTTGTTTTTTGTGAGAATATCATTAATCCACATAACTTTATTTATTTACCAAATTCTTGTGATAGTATATACTAACATAAGATAAATATTTTTTCAATCATCAATCATAATTCGTTAAAATCTGCTAAAATCCGTTTAATCTGTTGTTCCGTATCACAATTTCAAACAACAAATTAAAACAAATTTTTATACACATGACTTAATTTGACAGTAAATTTTTAAGGTGCTATTATTATCCTATACAATTCAACCATATATCTGTGGAAGTAGAGTATCATTCTCTCACTGTGCCGCAACGGTAAAGTCCCGATTGAATCGGGAACAAGTCCGGTCTTCAGATATGTGGGTCTCCCGAGCAGGAACTAGATATTTTTTCTTTATTTTTTTAAACTTCTGCTCTATGGTAGGAGTTTTTTTGATATTGATTCCGCAGATTATATTGGATTACACACTGATTACTAAAATACCCGAGATTACCCATAATATGACACGACGTATGAAAAAATTTTTATTACTTATCTTATTAGTTCTCACTTTCTCGAGTTGTTCAACGCCTTCACCTGAAACAATTCCAATTCTACAACAAATAAATCAGGAATATAGCACTTCAACAAAAAATACAATCGAACAAAAAAATAATGAAACGATACAACAAAATACAGATGCAATAATTCAAAAACAAAGCGACAATAACATAAATACTAAATCCATAGAACAAAATTATGATGTCCCACAAAAAAATATATCATCTACATCCACATATCAAATAAATACTGAAGATGAGATGTTTAAAATTACTACACTAATTGTAAACGGTGAAACATATACACAGCCTTTTATCATAGGAAAGACCATATATGAATTTATGAAAATTTTAGCACTCTCACCCATAAAATACTTCAATTTTAGTACAAAAGAATATGGAGGAATCGGACATTTTGTTCAAGAAATAAATGGACTTGAAGAAAATGTCAAAGATAAAATGTATTGGATTTACTATATCAACGGACAACCTGCGCAAATTGGAATTTCAGATTATATTATTCAACAAGGAGATATTATTGAATGGAAATATGAAAAAGCTAAATTTTAATTGGAAAATTGGAATTGTGAGTTTATTTGTCGGACTTTTTGCGCTCACAAACTCTCCTGTACATGCCGATGAAACGGTAAACATACACGTGCGCATTGAATCTGATACATCGACTATTTTGGATCAATATATTAGCGTGCCTGAAACTTGTGAAGTGGCTGACAGTAGTGGAACAACCAGCACACATAGTGGATTTAGTGGAATTTGTGTATTGCAAGTCGCACAAGACGAGGGATTATTTACATACGAACTCCAAGACTTTGAATTTGGATTATTTCTAAACGCGGTAAATGGCATTGGTGGAGGAGCCACCATGTTTTGGTCATTATATGTAAATAACAATACTTCTTTTGTGGGTCTTACCGATCTTACACTTGCCGACCAAGATGCTATTGTGCTTGCGTATGTAGACTGGAACTTTAGTAATGAATTATTACTAATATCAACTGATATAGAATCAGCAGAAGTTGGAAACATTGTTAATTTGACTACCCAAGAATTTGTTAATGGAATTGCGACAAATTACGAAAGCGAAGTAAGCTTTTATATTGATGGTGAACTAGTTGTCGCGCCATCAGGAACACTTGCGTACACACCAGATACTGAAGGAACACAAGAAATATATGTAGAGGCGGAAGGAAAAGTTCGTAGTGAAAAAATTTCTCTTAAAGTACTCCCCGCGTCAGAACCTACACCAAGTGAAGAATCACAAACAGAAGAAAATCAAGTCCATCTCGATATCCGATACCAAAACACCTTACTTTTTTCAGACGAGGTAACTATTCCCTACTCCACCTCTACACTCGATAGTAGTGGCACCGCACACCCACTTGAAACAAATAATGTTCTCAAAGCACTTCTTATAGCCGATGAGCAAAGTGATGACTTTGCAGTAACTGATTTGCAATACAATCAAGGATGGTCAAGTTTTTATCTTCGATGTATCGAGATACAAACTCCAAGCACAACCTCAGCATGTGATAATTGGCAATATACTGTAAATGGTCAATACCATTATTTCGGTATGGACGCCTTTGAACTTGATGGTGGAGAGCATATTTATATATATTATGGTGGATATACTTTAGACACAGAAAAAACAGAATATACAATTGCAGAAACTATCACTTCAACACTCAAAGAATACGACTTTACAAATAACACGTGGCAACTCAAACCAAATCAAATAGTATTGTTCACCGAACCGATTGCGCCTGATTATTCAAATTGGCCACCACATGAATTCTCCTCATCGACTACAAACGAACTTGGTGAAGCATATTTTAATCAAACCAGTACCGGAACATTTTATATTACACTTCCAAATGATTATTGGCCGGGAATTATCATCACCGTAACAACTACTCCGTCTGTCAGTGAAGATGTAATGCCCGTATCAAACCATGGCTCAAGCGGTGGAAATACCACACCGACGAAATCAGATTTGCAAATAATGATCGATAAAGCATTTAGCTATGTTATCAGTCAACAACACAATGGCGGTTTTGAAAATTTGCTCTTTAGCGACTGGGTTGCAATGGCATTTGGAAAATATGATCTTTCTACGGTATCAGGATTTGACACTGCAAAAAATGCACTCAAAAATTATCTTACATCTGAGCAACCAAGTCTGAGTTCACTAACAGATTATGAACGACATGTACTTGGTCTCTCAGCGTTGGGAATTTCAAGTGATACATATACAACATATATTTTAAACTCGTTTGATGGCGCGCAATTTGGAATTGACGGGCTGAATAATGATGATATTTTTGCAATCCTTGCATTATGCAGTGCCAATAAATGCAACGAATCTTCAGTTTCAATTGCTACAAAATATATTAAAGACGATATTGACGCAGACACAAGTGGGGATCTCTATGGAGTCGATATGACAAGTGCATCGGTAAGAGCACTCCTCAAAAAATATGACAAAACAGATACTGCAATTGTAAAAGCAATCAATTATCTCAAGACACACCAAAACAACAATGCAAGTTTTGGAAGCTCAGGACTTGAGCTTGATTCAACCACATGGACACTTGACACCATCGGCGCACTGAGTGAAACATCTTTCAATGGTTGGACAAAAAATAACAATACGCCATTTACCTATCTCAAATCAGCACAAAATGAAGATGGGAGTTTTGGATCTCATAACAAAGTCTGGTCAACTGCATACGCCTTGATCGGGCTAGCCTATAATTGGTCGGGGACTGCGGGGACGGAAAATAATGAACAGCTAATAATGAACAATGGACAATTACCTGTGAACAGTGATCAGCAAACAACATCTACTTCAACTCCGACAAGTACACCAACAGGTATTGAAACTCCAACATCAACACCGACTAGTACTGTTGAGATTGGCGAGGGAGAGAAAATTGTTAGTGAAGAAATTGAAGAAAATACAGAAATTTTAGAAATTACTAAAATTATTCGAACACAAGTTAGTTCAAATCAAAATATTCAAACTTCGATAACGCACACAATAGATACTACGGATATTCGTGGTCAAAAAATTGAAGAAGAACAAATTGATGAAGTGAAAGACACACCAATCGAAACTCCAGAACCGATTACGATGAAAGAAATAGATTCAAAAAATTCTGAAACAAATAACAACTCTATCCACCGAATTCCCGCGATCCTTGCACTGCTCCTCGCAGGTGGATTTGGCGTTTGGAGATTGATGCGGTATGTAATATAATATCTCTGTAAAGTCCAAAATTCTAAATCCACACATATGCACAGAAAATACACCCTCCTCATCGCAACTCTCATCATCTTTGGCCTAAGCATGCGCCTCCTCCCCCACCCGGCAAATTTCACCCCAATCGGAGCTTTGGCCCTCTTTGGAAGCCTGTATTTGCCCCGTAGATGGGCTCTTATCGTGCCACTCGGTGCATTGTTGCTCTCTGACGCGATTATCGGCTTTTACAGCTCAAAAATAATGATTTCGGTCTATCTGAGCTTTGCCCTCGTCGGTTTTATTGGTCTATGGGTGCGAGAGCACAAAAGTTTTACAACTGTCTTTGGCGGAACAGTCCTCGGATCAATTTTCTTCTTCCTTATCACGAACACTGCAGTCTGGGCATTCGGAACCATGTACACCCTCGACTTCTCTGGCCTCATGCAAAGCTACTACATGGCTCTGCCCTTCTTTAGAAATAGTTTGCTGGGAGATTTGTTTTATACGGCGGTCTTGGTTGGGGTAGTGGAGATGGTGATGTGGAGGAGGAGATTAAGAGTTGCACATGCAGAGATAATACGAGTCTTGTACAATACAAAAAAGGTCTTATGAAACAAGGCTACATACTCATCGACAAACCCGCAGGCTGGACCAGTCACGATATTGTCGCATATATTCGAAAATTACTCAAACGATCAGATCCAAGCCTACCCAAACGCTTTCGAGTCGGACATGCAGGGACTCTCGACCCTTTTGCAACAGGCTTACTCATCGTGGGCATCGGACGCGAGGCAACCAGACAAATTGATATATTTAAAGATTTGGATAAAACTTATATAGCGACGATCGAGCTAGGTGCCAGGTCAGATACGTATGATTCGGAAGGGATTATCATCATGACTCCAGACTCTCATAACCAGACTCCAAATTTTGAAGAGGTCAAAACTATTTTGAATAATTTTATTGGCAAACAAATACAGATTCCCCCCATGTATAGCGCTAAAAAAGTCGGGGGTAAAAAATTATATGAACTTGCTAGAGAAGGAAAAGAAATAGAACGAAAAGCTCATAAAATAAAAATCTATACTATCAAAATTCTTGAATACATGTTTCCAAAACTAAAAATAGAAATTCAATGCTCCACAGGCACCTATATCAGATCCCTAGCTCATGATATTGGTCAAAAACTTGGAATAGGAGCCTACTGCACAGAGCTTTGCAGAACTAAAATCGGCAAATATTCATTAGATTTAGCTAAAAAACCTAAGGATATAGATCTAGACACAATCGAAACTCAGATATTTGACTTATCCACAGAGAAATTTTGTGTCTACGTACAATAAAAAAGAGCCTGATTGACAAATGCTATATTTTTTGGTATGATGAGTGTGTATTTTTCTAAAAATTGTTGAGTGATTGATGTTTTCAATTCTAGACAGGAGATAAAATTTCAATAGAATTTTGCTAAAATATGAGAAAAAAAGAGCATTTGCACCAATCAAGTACTTCTCTATCTCAGACATATCTATCTATAGGTATGTCTTCTAGCACCTAATCTGTCAAGGTGTGCCCTCACACCTAATTTTTCTTCTAAAATTTAGACAAACATCAACACGCTACAATTAAAAGTGTTTTTTTGCATATTAAAAATATACAGATATTGAACATATATTAGACGAATATTACTATAAATATTAACGAATATTATCTGTACGTTGGATAATATTTGTCTAATATTCGTTAATATACTATCTTGCTTTAATAATTCCTAAATAATCTCAAATTTTGAAATCTTTTTTAATCTACTGACATCCGCTCGTGAACGCAACTCTCCCCTCGCCCCTCTCTTACGAAAGAGAGGGGAAAACACATGTTCACGTGTCTCCTTTCTCTTTCGTAAGAGAAAGGCGGGGATAGAGTTGCGTTCACGAGTAAAGCGGGGGGGTGAATAATTACAGTTTATTTAGGAATTATTGTAACTACTCAGCCCCTCAAATTACTTGGCTAATATAAGCAAAATTTAAGTATTAAATGGCTTCATATAAAACAATATAATCTGCTTAAATAAGCCAAAATACTTGTCAAGGGTGGTGAGTAGTTACGAATTATTAAAGCAAGTTAGTATATATGCCTAATATTTATAAATAAATTATACATCTTTAATCTTAAATTACTATGTCTGAACTGTTAATATTAGTCACCGCTTTTGGCGGTATCACGATAGGTGGCGCATGTGGATATTTTATCCGCAAGCAACTTGCCCAAAGCAGAGCAAATTCAGTCGAAGCGCTCGCAGAAAAAATGTTTATTGAGGCAAAACAAAAGGAACAGGAGGTATTGCTCAAAGCAAAAGAAAAAGCCATCAAAATTATTGATGACGCAAAAAAAGAAGAACATGATCGTCGAAGCGATCTCGGACAACAGCAAAAACGCTTGGAACAGCGCGAAAACATGTTTGACAAAAAACTCATGGAGTTTGAGGATAGAAAAACTAATTTACAAAAGAAAGTGGAGGAAATCCAAGCAATTAAACAAAAAGTAGATGAACTTAAAGAACATGTCAACAAACGTCTTGAAGAAGTCGCTCACATGGATATGGAAGAAGCAAAAGAAGAGCTTTTTCGTAGAGCTGAACGCCAAAGTAGCGAGGATTTGTTTGGCCGTTTAATTAAAGTGGAAAAAATAAATACCGAACAATACCAAAATAAAGCTCGTGAAATTGTAGTAAATTGTATCCAACGATGTGCATCTAATCATTCGAGTGAAACCACCTCAACGTCGGTGCCGCTCCCAAGTGATGAGATGAAAGGACGTATCATCGGAAAAGATGGACGAAATATCAAAACAATTGAAAAACTCACCGGTTGCGAACTGATCATTGATGACTCCCCCAATATGCTTCTCATATCAGGTTTTTCCCCTATCCGCAGACGTGTTTGTCAACTGGCGCTTGAAAAACTCATCAAAGACGGACGAATTCAGCCGGCGCGTATTGAAGAATTTATTGATGAAGCAAAACGAGAACTTGCGCTTGATATCAAACAAATAGGAGAAGAGGTACTCTACAAACTCGGCATCACGGGTCTTGACCCAAAACTTGTATCTATAGTTGGACGCCTCAAATACCGAACAAGTTATGGACAAAATATCATCAATCATTCGACCGAAGTCGCCCAACTTTCGGCAATGATTGCAGAGGAAGTTGGAGGTATTGACGCCTCAATGGCAAAAAAGGCAGGATTCTTCCATGATATCGGAAAAGCAGTGGATCAAGAAACCCAAGGCGGACATCCTGAAATCGGAGAAATGATCCTCAAAAAATTCAACATGCCCAGCGACATTCAACACGCGGCACGACACCACCATGATGATCATCCTGACTCTCTTATGACGCAAATCGTACAAGCAGCTGATGCAATATCCGCCTCACGTGTGGGCGCACGACGAGATACCTATGAACTCCATGTCGCCCGTCTCAAAGAACTTGAAGCAACCGCAAGCGACTTCCCGGGAATCGACAAAGTATATGCGATTCAAGCCGGCCGTGAGGTCCGCGTATTTGTAAAATCAGAAATGGTTGATGATTACGCCGCCTTTAATCTCGCAAAAGACATCGCGCGTAAGATTGAAAACGAACTGCAATATCCGGGTGAAATTAAAGTAAATGTCATTCGTGAATCACGAGTCATCGAGTATGCGAAGTAAGGTGTTTTAAAGAACCACCGGTACTAATGCCAACGGTTTTTTATTTAGCAAAATTTTCATTGTTGTATTGTTTCATTGTTATACAATATGTGTTACATAATATAGGAGTCAGGCTATTGGAATCCGGAGTCAGGAGAACAACTACGCTCTATTGACACAAATTTGCTCATATTGTACACTACTGCTATAGATATATTACTCATCCTTGACATAAGGACATTAACACAAACCAGTATGAATAAAGCACTTTTGGCGCAGGCCATTGCGGACAAAGTCGGCGTTTCAAAAAAAGAAGCTGAGGCTATGGTGAAGGCATTTGTTGACATCATAACGAGTAAGCTTACAGACGGCGATGAAGTAGGAATCGCAGGATTTGGAGCATTTAGCGCAAAGACCCGCGCAGGACGTGTCGGAGTCAATCCTCAAAAACCTACTGAAAAAATTCAGATTCCTCCGGTAACTGTACCCAAATTTAAAGCTGGAAAAGCGTTGAAAGATGCACTTAAAAAAAGTAGAGACTGATTACGTAGAGTATTAAAAGATTACACTGATTAGGGTGTAATCTTTTTTTGTTAATCGCCAAAATCATTATTCAATCTCTCTGAAGTTTGGTGGCGGTAAAATTTCCTGACTTCGCCACGGGGACACCCAAAACACTACTTTTTAAGCACCATTTTATACAGTTCCTCTTGGTTCTTGTCCATTTTTAATAATTTAGTTTTTTGTTTTCTTGAATCAGGCAAGGTGTACCTTATCTGATACATATTTTGCAATAGGTCAATCGCACGGGATGCACTTATTCCGATTTTGTGTATTTCCAACTGCCTTTCTAATTCCTTAAATACGGTATAGGCGGTGAATGCGATACAGATGTGTGCTTCAATTCTTTTTTCTAGCTGATGAAAAATTGGTCTTATCCGTAAATCAGTTTTTGAAATACGAAATGCTTTTTCCACCTGCCACAGTTGTGTATATTTCTCTACGATAGTCTTAATTGGTAAATTAGAGTTGGTTATATACCCTTTTAATCCATCCCACTCCGTATCCGTCACAATTTTTTCTTCATCAATCACCACTTCGATTTGGCCGTTCATTTTTAAAAATTTGTTATACCCACGATTGTTGATATGTTGTTTGGAAAGTTTGCCAGTTTTAATTTGAACCACTAATTTTTTTAATCCTTTTTCGCGATTGTACTTGTCTTTACGAGCGCGTTTGTCTGAATAAGTAATTACGAGAAAACTGTCATTCGGTTTTTTAAGTTTGAAACCACCACCGTCGAAAATATGTTTGGCTTTTTGTAAAATCTTTTTTTTAATATCTGTTGATTCATTTTTTATTCGTGCCCCGATAATGAACGAGTATGATCTGTCTGTTAATTTTGTAACATTGTCTTTGGAAAGCAAACCTGCATCAGCTACCACAATTGGCTTGGGCACACCATGTTTTTCACAAATGGTCTGCAAAACAGAAAGCAGGGTGTGACTTTCGCAGGTATTACCCTTAAAAATATCATACCCGATCGGGTAACCATTTTCACCCACGAGCAGGCCAATCATTATTTGTGGTTGTTGAAATTTGCCATCTTTGCTAAAACCAATTTTTCTTAAATCGTCCTCATCTTCAATTTCAAAGTACAATGTAGTCATATCGTAGAAAACTACCGTGATGTCTTCTCCTAATATTTTTTGAGTATGTGCAAAAGAAATGGTTTCCACTTTGTCTTTGTAGGTACTTTGAAGCTCGTCTAGGAAACGGTAAATACCACTTGGCGAAATAACTATATTTTTATATCTTTGCAAATAATCGATCGTTTTTAATTTTGACCCTGGGTAAACCAAACGAGCAATCACCAGATGTCGGAATAAGTCATTAGGAAAGATATTAAATCCTATTCTGTCAAAAAGTGTTCCTAAAATTAATTCCGGACCAACAACATTGATACGGGTGTTATCAAACGTATCGAAATATTCATCAATACTTTTATCGCGTTCTGTTTCCCAATCCAAAGGTAATTGACCCGACAAATCTGGTATGAGCTGTTTGGCCTTCGCGACAAGCTTGTGTATTTCATCTGTATCACTTGAACAACCGACTGTCTTCATTACTCGGTATTCCCCATGTGATTTGGCAATTATTTGCACGCTTATCTTGCCACTCTTATTTTTCTTTTGTCTTACAAACATATACCATATTCTACCGTAAGACACCCAGAATTAAAAGGGCAAGGGCTCAGTTAAGCGAAAAAATGGTTGTTTGTTTGATGGGTGGCGAAGTCAGG